>RGDT01000436.1 GCA_009918525.1 Planctomycetia bacterium | reverse complement strand
GCGCCGTTATTGAGCCAACTACCGAATCGAGCCTGGCAGAAACACGAAAACGCTTCATATTCCGTCGCAGCGCTCCTCGACCGGTAGCAAGAAACCATTTGGACGTTTATAACCTGGGCAATCATCGTTCGATTGATCTCGACTTGCTCAGGTTATTTTATTTGTAGTATCCCCGAATGCCGGACGACAAGATTAGCAAGATTCGCCGGATTAGTTCCGGTATGAAAAATCCAGTGACTCGAAGGGCCTGAACGATTTTCCCATCATCAGGGCATTATTGGGGCATGTCACATGCAACGCGAAAACCGACGTGAATGTGACGGCGATCAGGGGTGTAACCGATGCGAACCGCCGCTCGGGCATCCTCCCCCTGTCCACGCCATGAGCCACCGCGAATAACTCGTATGTAGCCTTCGTTGGGACCAGTTGGATCGACCGCGGGGCTTTCTTCGTAGTAAGTATCACCGTACCAGTCGTTGCACCATTCATCGACGTTGCCGTGCATGTCATAAAGTCCGAAAGCATTAGGCGTGAAGCGGCCGACCTCGCAAGGGCGACCAAGTACCGATGCTTTGGTTAATTCTTCGGGCGGATAGGGATAGCGACAGTTGAAATTGGCCTGTCCAGGCCCCAGGGTTAATCCCAGATGAAAGGGATAATGCGTCGATATCCCCGCACGGCAAGCGTATTCCCATTCGGCCTCTGTGGGTAGTCGGTAGACTCGCCCCGCGTTCGCTTCTTCTCGCCTGGCTCCGAGGCGTTCACAAAAATCGACCGCTTCTTGCCAAGTCACATTTTCTACCGGGAAACGGTTGGGATCGGCCGACGAATTTTTGATCCGTCCAACTTTGTGAAATGAGGGTGAACGCCGGATTCCCAAGCGATATTCAGCCTGAGTGACCGGAAAAACACCCAGCCAAAAACCACGAGTGATTCGCACACTGTGCAGCTTTTCATCATCCATCCGGCGCGGCTCGCTCTTGACTGGTGACCCCATTCGGAACCGCCCCGGTGGAATGAAGGCCAACCGCATCCCTAGCGAGTTGACTCGTTCCGGAACACAAGGCCGCACTCCCAACGCCAGAAGGTTGATGACCCGTTGTTCAAACGAACGACGCATGGGGCCTTCGCGTAATCGGTGCATTTCGCGAGTAATGCGTATCAGTTCGGCACGCTGCGTTTCGCCTTCCTCTTCCAGACAGTCCGCCAGGGCGAGCCAAGCCGTGGTGTCCTCCGGGGCAATCACGAGGGCTGCGAGTAGTTGCTCGTGTGGCTTCATGGCTCAGACTCCACCCTCAGTGCCCGTCCTATCTGTCGAACCGCTTGCCGTAGACGATGTTCATTCTCTACCAGAGCTAATCGCAGATAGCCTTCGCCCAGTTCGCCGAAACCTCCGCCCGGGCTGACCGCGACACCAGCTTCTTCCATCAAAAACATGCTGAAATCGATGCTGCTCATTTTCTTCTGCCAGGTGTCAGGATATTTTGCCCAGACGAACATCGTGGCCTTGGGCGAGTTGATTTCCCAGCCGAGTTTGGTCAGTCCTTCGACGAGAATATTGCGACGCGATTCGTATTCCTTCGCCTGACGCCGCGCAAACTCATCCCCATCGCGGAGAGCAACAATCGCCGCCACCTGCACGGCTTGGAAAATACCGTAGTCATAATAACCTTTGATGGTAGCCAAAGCGCGGATCATTTCGGGGTTTCCTGAACAGAAACCGAGCCTCCAACCGGCCATGTTGTAGCCTTTACTCATCGTGATGGTCTCGACGCCGACCTCTTTCGCGCCGGGAACACTCAGGAAACTGGGCGCTTGGTAACCGTCAAAGCATACATCGCCATAAGCGAAGTCGTGGATTACCATGAAGCCGTAACGTCGAGCTAGGGAGACGAGTTCGATGAAAAAATCCTGCGTAACAACCGTGGTCGTCGGATTGTGCGGATAATT
>RGDT01000435.1 GCA_009918525.1 Planctomycetia bacterium | reverse complement strand
CGGCATCTGGAAGACCACGAGGGGGAGGTGTTTGGTGTTGATCTTGTGCAGCGCGGGTCCGAGGAACGACTCGCGCCGATTCTGATGACGGCACTGGCGACCGGGTTAGCTCTACTCCCCTTAGTGATTAGCGGCCAGAAGCCAGGGCACGAGGTCGAGTACCCCTTGGCGGTGGTGATCCTGGGTGGGTTAGTCACGTCCACCCTGTTGAACCTATTCTTGCTCCCGTCGTTGTACCTACGGTTCGGCCGACGCACCGCTGCCGAACGTGGGAAGTGAAGTTGCGTTCGTTCTCATACCCGACACGACTCGATGAGCGTATCATAGCACGACAAGTAGCCGGGGCGTTGACACACCGCGATCGACGTTGAATCGGGGCGTTGACACCCTCCGCTCGACGTTGAATCGGGGGAGACCACTTATGCAACGAAACACGACTACCTCGCTTTGGTTGTTCCAGGCGTTCGGGATCGATGTCTATGTTCATTGGTCCTGGTTCTTCGTCGCCGTCATGCAAATCAGCTCCCGCCCGAACGAATACACGGCGTTCTACTGGAAAGTCGTCGAGTATCTGTCGCTATTTGCTCTCGTGTTGTTGCACGAGTTCGGCCATGCCTTGGCCTGTCGCAGTGTCGGCGGCGAGGCCGATACCATTATTCTATGGCCTCTGGGCGGGATTGCGTTTGTTCGTCCGCCGGCCAGACCGGGGGCAGTGCTATGGAGCATCTTCGCCGGGCCATTGGTCAATCTGACGCTGATCTTGCCGCTGGCTATTCTGACGCTCCTTACTCCACCCGATACCGATCTGCGTCACTATCTGGGTATCACAACCTTGATCAACATTGGTTTGTTTTGTTTCAATATGCTGCCGGTCTATCCGCTGGATGGCGGACAAATATTGCAGGCGTTGTTGTGGTTCGCGATTGGACGCTGGCGCAGTTTGCAAGTCGTCAGTGCTATTGGCTTTGTCTTCGGCATCGCGAGTATCGGCGTCCTGTTGCTATTGGTCGCCTTACAGGTGGTGACGCTTGGGTCTGTTCTTGTCCTGGGTTTGATAAGCCTTTTTGTCGCGGTGGTATCTGCCAATAGTTTTCGAGTCGCTCGCCATGCCCAACACATGCAGGACCTTCCTCGTCATGCCGACTGCGCCTGCCCAAGCTGTCTGACGGGCCCGCCCCGCGGTAAGTTTTGGACCTGCGAAGAGTGTGAGGCCCAGTTCGACACGTTCGACACTCGCGGCGTATGTCCTGACTGCGGCGCTTGGTTTTTACCGACTACCTGCCCGGATTGTCGTGAAACCCATCACATTGATCGTTGGTTCTCTTGTCGGCCCGGCGTGGGATTGGTCGAACCGGAGGAATCCTCGTGGTGAAAGAACGCAAAAAAGTCGCGGCCATTGTTACCGAGTATCGCCGTTGGTCGCACGCAGACGTTATTGTCTCCAAGATATTGGAGGGCTACGGCCACGACGGCAAAGAAATGCCCTCGGTAGAGTTGGTATCGCTATACGTCGATCAAAAGCCTAAAAGCGATATGGCACCGGCGTTGGCCAAAAAATATGGATTCACGATCTACGATAGCATCGCCGGTGCTTTGACGTGCGGGGGCAAAACGCTCGCCGTCGATGGCGTACTGAGTATCGGGGAACACGGTAGCTATCCCAAAAACGAACGCGGGCAGATTCTCTATCCGCGCCGCCGCTTTTTCGCCGAGATTGCCAAGGTATTCGCGGCCTCCAAAAAATCGGTGCCCGTCTTTTCCGATAAGCATCTGGCCGCTGGCTGGGAAGATGCCAAATGGATGGTCGAAGAGTCGCGGCGGTTATTCGTCCCGTTTCTGGCCGGCTCGTCGATTCCGTTGACGTGGCGCCGCCCGGAACTCAACCCACCCAGAGGCTGCGAGTTCGCCTCTGCCATTCAGATCGGCTACGGGCCGATGGAAGGTTACGGCTTCCACGCGTTAGAGG
>RGDT01000434.1 GCA_009918525.1 Planctomycetia bacterium | reverse complement strand
CCCGTAAAGGTCTTGGACATGACACCGTCAATGGTCGTCTCGTTACCCAGAACCTGCACACTTCCTGGACCGGTTCCCTTCAGGATGAACACGTTGTCGTCTGTGTCGCCGGTAAGCGTCAAGGTTCCATCTGCAAACACGCTCGTAATGTTTCCCGCCATCGGCAACCTGGCCTCAAGCGGTTCCAAGGACAATCCCAGCCGTGTCACCCGTCGTCGTGACAAATTTCGAGCTTTTCGTTCCCACGCCCAAGGCCACCATTTCATCCTCATGAATTCCCGCTCCCCTGATGAATACACAAAAAGAGGTTTCACAACCGTCAAGCGGCCTGCGATTCATCGCGCCTGACGGTCCTTATGCACATGGCACCAACGGCCCGCAAGGGCCGAGTGCGAAGGTGCCTGCCTAACTGTAAGATCACCACAGACCGTTCCGCCGGGACAAAGATTTTCGCGAAAATCAAGGAAGCGGCTTGCCATCCTTTCGGCCTAGGTGCCGACGGGCCTCAAGAAGGCATCGGCGGAGCGCGGTGACGGAGTTCGGTGTCAGAAGGTTTCGGAAGGAACCATTGAGTAGCCGCGAAGCTTGCGCCTCGACCTCTCCGTAGGCCCCCATCTCAAACAGAAGCGTCACCCACCAGACTTCAACCTCGATCCAGTCTTCCTGAACCTCGATAGGATGTAGCCGCTTCGGCCAGACTCAGAGTGATCCTGGTACCACGTCTGTGGACGTGGTACCAGGGCTTTTGTGAAACGAGTTCTGGAGCTATCGGGCAACTACATGCAATCAAAGCAAAAGGCAGCCCGAATCGATCCGCGCAGCCCGCGTGATGCATGTTCCGTCTTCAGCCCCTGGGACTAGACGGAGACGAACACCGTAAAACCGCCACGATTCGGGAACACGAGTTTGGCGCCCGTCCGGGTGCGATTTCCCGAGGCATAGAAGGAGTTGATGCCCGTGCCGCCAATCAAGTTGGTGCTGGCAACCGAGTCAAATGTATTCGCACCCACGTGGATCACGTCGTTGCCCGCGCCCAGGTTTATCTGCGTGTTCACTCCCGCCGGGCCCGTAAATGTCGAGGAGGAGATATTGACGTAATCGTTATCGGCTCCCGTAGTCAGGTTCACCCCGCCGTAGAACGTCGAGCGAGTCACAACCACCGAGTCTTTATCCAATCCGGTTGCCGCACCCACATCTATCAAATTGGCGAGTGTGCCCGGTCTGGTCAGCAAGACGCCGAACCGCGAATTGTTGATCGTGACAGCATCGTTGCCGCCGCCCGTACTCAAGACCAATTGGCCGGAATCAACGTTGACCATAGAGAGCGTGTCGTTGCCGTTGCCAACCCCCGCCGGACGCCCGTCGGTCCTGGCGTAGATTGTGCCGATAATCCGTATATTGGTGACGGCGACCGTGTCGCTTCCGCTGAGCTTTGTAGTGCCTTGGTCGGAGTCACTGTTGAGATACAAATTATCGTTGATGGTGACGTTCGACATGGAGATCCTATCGCTCCCAACGCCAGTTAGAAATTGCGAAGGAAAGTAATCACGGTCAGCGTTGTTAGCCTTCAAATCGAGGATTGTGACGACATCATCCTTGATGCCGGTCAGTCCGCCCGTGTCGCCTGTCACCACGATCGCGTCGTCGCCAACCACGATCTGGCTGAGCACCACCACGTCGGCACCGGCCGATGAATTCACGATGCCGGTGGGCGAATGGGTGTAGTTATCATTCCGCGGATCCGCCTGGATCGTCAAGTCGCTTCCCAGGTTGATATCAATGAGTTTGATCGTGTCGTCACCTGCCGACCCCATCGGGTCGGTCGACAAAGTCAGGCTGCCCGCCAGATTCAACCCAGACCCAAAAATCGTGTCGCTCCCGCCCTCATCCAGAAAGAGGATATTGGTTACGCCCGTAAAGGTCTTGGACATGACACCGTCAATGGTCGTCTCGTTACCCAGAACCTGCACACTTCCTGGACCGGTTCCCTTCAGGATGAACACGTTGTCG
>RGDT01000433.1 GCA_009918525.1 Planctomycetia bacterium | reverse complement strand
TCATGAGGATCAGCGCGAGCAACACGACGAGCATAGATTCTCTCCTCTCAGGTGGCCTGACGTAGAAACACTTTCACTGCCTCGCTGCGTGGCGAGTCGAAAATCTGCTCCGGTGGGCCGCTCTCTGCGAGTTGTCCCTGGTGCATGACGTGAACTGTCATCGCAACTTTTCGAGCAAACTGAAGCGCATGAGTGACGACTATCATCGTCAATCCATCGCGTGCTAGTCCCGCTATCACTTCCTGCACCTCCCCGGCCATGACCGGGTCCAACGCGCTGGTCGGTTCATCAAAGAGAATCGCTTCGGGACAGACCGCCAATGCGCGGGCGATAGCGACGCGCTGTTGTTCGCCGCCGGAAAGTACCTCGGGCCGAGCGTCGGCCTTATGCGCCATGCCGACCCGTTGAAGGAGTCGCCTTGCCTCCGGTTCGACCTCGTCCCGACTTTTGCCTTGGCCGTACAGGGGTCCGGCCAAGACGTTTTCCAAGGTGCTCAGGTGTGGGAATAAATGGAATGCCTGAAATACCATCCCCGTTCGCGTTCGCACACGTTGAAGCGTTTGAGAGGGTATGGCCCCCGCCGTGAGTTCATCCGAGCCAACGACGATACGTCCCGCGTCAAACCGCTCCAGCCCGTTGATACAACGCAGCAACGTACTTTTTCCACCACCCGAGGGGCCGACGACAACCGCTACCTCGCCGCGTCCGACACTCAAAGAGACGCCGCGTAACACTTCTTGCTTGCCGTGACGTTTGAAGAGATTGTCAATCACGATCATAGGTGTACGCCTTCTCGTTCTGACTTACTCTCCAGTCCTCGGGCAAGCACTGATAGCGGATAGCTCATCAAGAGATAGAGGGCCGCGGTGATCAGTCCTAGCTCAGCGATTAGCGACGGATTGTTGACCGCGAAACTGCGATAGCGTGCGGTCAGTTCCGTGACAGCAATCGCCGAACAGACGGCCGTATCTTTGAAGAGTGCGATAAAGTCGTTGGTGAGGGGAGGGATGACCATGCGCACCGCCTGCGGCAAGACGATCCGCCAGATAGTCGTCCATGGCGAGATACCTAGAGACAGCGCCGCCTCCGTCTGTCCGCGCGGCACCGCGAGCAGACCAGTGCGGAACACCTCGGCTTCGTTGGCCGCATAGTTTAGCGCCAACCCCAATATCCCGGCTGCAAATGGCGAGAAGTTGATACCGACGGATGGTAACAGATAGTACAACACAGCCAATTGCAGCAACAAAGGCGTACCACGAAACAGTTCGACATAGGTGATAACCAGCGACCGAACGACCCATGGACCATACACGCGAGCTAGGGCAAGCCCTACTCCCAGCACCACCGCCAACGGAAACGCCAGCAACGCCAGCAAGATTGTGAAACGTGAAGCAAGATGTAATTGACCCACGAAATACCACAACGACGGCCGAGCCGTTGTCTCGGTCGGAGGCCAATCGCGGCCGATGTCCAACAGGTTAGCCTGCTCGGCGTCCCAGAGGTCGTATTTTTCGTAAATTCGACGAAACGAACCATCGCGCAGTCCGGCGCGAATCGCTTCGTTGAGTTTGTCGAGCAAGTCGCCGTCGGCCTTGCGGACGAACAGAACGTAATAGGGATACTTCGACGGTTTGATTGACTTATCAACAATATGTAATGTCTGGAACTGATCGCGTTCACGAGAAAGGGTGAGATACCAGGTTGCTGCCGGGCCGTCCTGAACGGTAGCGTAGTTCGCGTTTTTCACCGCTCTACGCATGACCCCCGTGACGCCTTCTTCATCAAAGGATTCGATTTCGATGTCATCGGCGTAATTTTCTTTGAGGTAGCGTTCTGCAGCCGAGTCGCGAAGGACTCCGACCATGATTTTGGGCCGACCCGTCTTGCGGCGTAGGTCGTCCCAGCCTTTGATGGGGCTGTCCTTACGCACGATCAGCCGAAGCGAGTAAACGAAATATGGCACCGTCGATGCCATCACTTCCTCGCGAGCCGGGAACCACTCCATGCCGT
>RGDT01000432.1 GCA_009918525.1 Planctomycetia bacterium | reverse complement strand
CCTGGAGAACGACCCGAGTTGATCAAACCAAGAGGGAAGATCGGGTATACTCTCACGTGCTTTGGGATCGACGTAGTAGAAAGTAGCTTCCCCAGCAGGTGCGCCGATTGCGACTTGCTCCAGAGAGAACCTCTGGGCATCCTGGAAGTTTGCTCTGAGGCGGTCAAAACAATATGGAACCGGTTCAATAAGTAACCCTTTCCATCTTGTATCAGCAAGCAGAATGTCGGAGCAAGGGTCTCTTGTTATCCCATCGTTGGCACCGACTTTTACAAAAACGGGTTTTTGCGCGACATTCGGTAAATCTGCACAGTATCGCCTGAAGCGTTTGAGTCCTTTGGTCTGAGGGGTGTGCCTTGCTCGGCGAAATAGCATTAAGACTGGAAGGAGTAAATTATAGACGAAAGGCACGGATTTTATAGCGGCTTTCGCCTTCTTGAAAAGCACTAGTATATCCTCGGAGGCTTACGGCCCGATCAGCAGCCCGCCCCGCGCGGGAAGCTTGGGGGTCGAATAGAACGAACATGCGGGTCAGGTCTGCCGCAGCGGATGGTTCCCGTCACTGCGGCCTTCGGCCGCGCCTGCGTGCCGGGAACTTGGGCCTCCTCCATCCTATGCTATCATCGGCCCGGCGTCAATGCCCGATATCTGCGTGGTGCGGCGAGCCTTTTCCGGCTCGGCCCGTTAGTTCGATTGGGACGAGGTGCGTTTTCGGCCCTTTCGTTTGGAGACGGCCACCTTTTAAGTGGCTGATCTACTTGGGACGCCTAGTGCCAATGCAGACTCCTGACGGCGTGAGCCTTTTGAAGAATTTCGAAGCGAACGCGTCGCCTGTGTGCTTAACGAAGAGAACGCACGAGTCGCTCTTGAACTGCACCAAACGCTGGGAAAACAGCAAAACACGATGAAGGCCCAGCGGCACAGGGCAGGAAAAAGAACCTACGAGAGTAAACTATTCAGGGGAAGATGTTCGTGGGACGGCACGGCAGTCACGGCTTGTGTTCGTAACTTTCCTCGATTCGGTCAAACCTCTGGTCATAATTGGAACGAACTTGCTGGTGTCCGGGTTGGTCCCGAATCACCGAATAAACGGCCTTTTAAGCTTGCCGTTCGTAGTCGCCAGCAAACTGTCGCAGGTTCCCTTTGGCCTTCGATCCAACTGCTTTGAACGCCGACTTGTGGGCGTGGTAAAGTTCACGCTAGCGGGCACACTCTCCCTCACCAGTTTGCGCATCACGACATAATCGAAGGGCTTCATACGTCTCTCCCATAGTTGTCCAAAGTTTATTGTCTCCGAACACCTGTTGCCGGTCCTTGATCGAGGTTTCCGCTCTTGTTCAACCCACAGAGTATCTCGTAGCGAAACCCTCAAGGACAGAATACTTGGTATTCGGTATCACCGGTTCTGTTGCCGAGTAGTTGATCGCACTCGACACAAAGCCACGATGGGTTGTTGCCCCATATCAAATCAAAGCGCGAGAAACCTGAATCGGTTGGCTGCTTAGGTCCAGGACGGGAAGTTGTGTCGTCTATATGTCGCAACTTACGCCCTCGTCGACGGGCCGGTTCAATGGTGGCACCCTAGCGCCGTCCCCTAAAATCGTTTGTTAGCGTTCTTGTCAAGAGCGAAGTAATCGCTGCCGCAATCGTATACAGAGTATTCATTGATTCGAAAGAGATCGAGCATTTCTCTTTTCTGAGTATCAGGCAGGTGTATGTGCTCCACGAAGATCGCGACCGGTGCATGATTGGCGAAATCCACAGTTTTCAGGACTTCGTAGTCATGCCCTTCGGTATCGATATGGAGGAGGTGCACATCCCGTATTCCATTTTTTTTGAGAACATCAGTCAGGGGGCGTACTTCGACTAAACATTCGACAATGAATGGCGTTAGCACACCATTCAATTGATTCACAATATGACTCCTGGAGAACGACCCGAGTTGATCAAACCAAGAGGGAAGATCGGGTATACTCTCACGTGCTTTGGGATCGACGTAGTAGAAAGTAGCTTCCCCAGCAGG
>RGDT01000431.1 GCA_009918525.1 Planctomycetia bacterium | reverse complement strand
GCCTGACAGCGGGCGGAAATTTTTTTGTGAAATTTATTCCGATTAGGTAACCTGCGCGGTCGATTTCCGGAAGTTTGGGTTATTCGCGAAGAGTTTAACGCACTTTTGTGGGCTGGCGGCCGACCGAGCGGCTTGAGCGAAGTGCGCAGAATCCCAGCGAAGGAATCAGTCCAGGTTCGATCACGCACGGAGGCCCCTGATGGAAACGCACCCCCTGAGTTTTGGAGAAGTGAATTTTTCTCAGGCTCAACTGGGTGATGCCAGACGCACAAAGCGACTCGTGAAATCCGTCGATCTCATGTGTCGTCGGCCAGGTGGAACACTGCCTCAGAAATTCAATAACCCCAAAGACCTGCGAGCCTTTTACCGGTTGATGGACTGTGACGAGGTGACTCACGAAGCGATCCTGACGACCCACCGGGTTGTCGTGCTGAAAAAAATCCTCGAGAGTGGCATCACAGTCCTGAACATCTGCGACTCAACCGAGATGGACTACACAACGCATGAATCGCTGAACGAACTTGGTCAGATCGGCAATGGAAATCATCGAGGCTACGTTGTTCAAAACTGCGTGGCTGTCGATGCGGAAACTGGCGGTGTTGTCGGATTGTGCAATCAGGTTCTGCATCATCGCGACAGGGTGGGAAAGAAGGAAACGCAGGCTCAAAAGCGCGAACGTGAATCGCGGGAAAGTCGGTTGTGGCTGAAGGGTGTCGAGCCTTTGCCGGCGAGTTGGTCGTTTGTCGATGTCTGTGATCAGGGAGCGGATACGTTTGAGTTCCTCGAGCATGAGACCCACAGTGGGCGACGTTTTTTGATTCGCGCGGCCTATGATCGATGTATCTTCGTGGGACATGATGAGCCGTCGCTCTGCGAGTCAGAGTACCTGCGTTCGTATGCTGCAGAGCTTCCGCCGGCTGGGCATTGGACTCTGGAGGTGACCAGTCGTGTGAATGTGAAGAGCCCGAAGAAGAAAGGTGCAAAAGTCACACAAAAGCGCTCGGCTCGCATGGCGAACATGGCCGTAGCGTTCGCTCCGGTCCAGATCAGACCGCCGAAGGAAAAGCACGGGAACCATGGTCTCACGCCGCTTAAGGTGTGGATCGTTCGAGTCTGGGAAGTCGATCCTCCTGAGGGCGAAGAACGTCTGGAATGGTTCCTCGTCACGAATGAACCGATTCAGTCAGTTGACGATGCGCACCGAGTTGTTGGTTGGTATGAACGTCGCTGGATTATAGAAGAGTATCACAAGGGTCTGAAAACCGGCCTCAACATCGAAAGTCCGCAGTTCACGACAGAGGATCGACTGCAGCCTGCGATTGCAGTGCTGTCAGTTGTGGCACTCACGCTGCTGGAGATGCGTGATGCGAGTCGCCGTGTCGACGCGAAGACTCGCAAAGCCACGGAAATCATCTGCGAAGATTACGTGACGATCCTCAGTGTCTGCCGTCACGGTAAGCCTCGTCGTGACTGGTCGATCCATGACTTCTACTACGCCCTCGCTCGCCTCGGGGGACATCAGAACCGAAAGAGTGATCATCCACCCGGTTGGCAAACCATCTGGAGAGGTTGGAATGAACTTCAGGCAATGCTTTACGGCGCCGATGCCATGAAAATCCTGAAGGAATGCAGCTCGTCGTAAAACGAAAGCAGTCTTCTTCCCGTGACCAAACCATGGGTGAGAATCCTGCGAGATGCAGTGTGTCCAGTTTGATGGGAGAATCAGGTGGCAGCCGCAGGGGGCCACGGAGCCCCTCCACGCTTTGTCTTTCGGCCGGCAATGCACAATCGGCGCAGGAAGACGACCCCGACGCCTGAAACCATCCCTCCATGGTCTTCTCGGTACTGCATGGACCACTCTTTGTGAACTCTTGCGGCAAGTCATCCTGAATGTGCGCACATGATTTCGCAGTGATCCATAAATGTGGTGAAACCTAAGGCCTCGCCCTCCCAAGACGGGTTCTGCGGCTCGGCGGGAGCCTCGCCCTCCCGAGGGGAATCGCGGTGACCTTCTGCAGGACAACACCCATTGGCTTCCG
>RGDT01000044.1 GCA_009918525.1 Planctomycetia bacterium | reverse complement strand
AGACGATTACCAAAGATACAAAAGAAATCGCGTTCAAGATCACCACGGATAAGACCAGTCCAGCCGGGATTCATCGGAATCTCTTTTGTCAGGTAATCGTACCGCGAGCGGGTGAAGTGATGATAGCTAGCACAGGTTCCAGCGAACTGCGAATCGACGTTCCTGTTGTCAAGGTGGTTCCTCCGACGCCAACGCCGATGCCGATGCCGATGCCGGTCGTCAAAACGCCGACACCTCCGACTCCACCGAAGCGACTGACGCGACTGGAGCAACTACGTAAAGAGCAGGAAGAGCGCGAAAAAGCGGCGAAAGAGAAGAAGTAACGAAGGCCTGAGTGGGTGTTCGCCTTGTTCTGACCTACTACGAGTGGATCCTTATGCTAAGTTTTGCACTGATTATACTGACTTTGCCCGCTCAAACCGCGTTGACCTCGCTATCGGTCTCGCCACCCGAGGTCAATTTGCTAACGGCTCGGGATCAACAACTGTATGTCGTTCAAGCGACCTATGCGGATGGCATCACACGCGATGTGACGGCCAAGGCTAAAGTCGCGTTAGTCAATCCAGCACTCGCCAAAATTACCGGGAACATGTTGACCCCGCTAGCGGATGGGGAGACCCAATTTGTCGTTGAGTTTGAAGGTAAAAAGGCCCAAGCCCCGGTCAAGGTCAAGGATGCAAGCAAGGATCGTCCGATCAGTTTTAAGCTAGACGTAATGCCGATATTTATGCGTGCTGGTTGTAACCAAGGTGGCTGTCACGGTGCAGCCCGTGGCAAGGACGGTTTTCGCCTTTCGTTATTTGGTTTCGATGCGGAGGGCGATCATCATCGTCTCACGCGAGAGGTGCCCGGCCGACGTATCAACTTAGCCATTCCCGAAGAGAGTCTATTGGTTGAAAAGGCTCTAGGAAAAGTGCCTCATACAGGCGGCCAAAAAATTAAAGAAGGCGACCACTTATACAAGGATTTGATTCGTTGGATGGAGGCAAAAGCTCCGAACGATCCACCGACCGTTGCAACCGCGACCGCGTTAGAAATTTTCCCACCGAACGCGGTGTTGGATGGCAAGGGCGAGACTCAGCAAATGAGCGTTCGAGCCAAATACAGTGACGGCACATATCGCGATGTGACGCATTTGGCCTTGTTCCTGAGCAACAACGATACATCAGCCAAGATCAGTGAAAATGGCCTCGTTACTGCCGGAGATCGTGGCGAAGCATTTGTAATGGCACGCTTTGCTACCTTCACGGTAGGCTCACAAGTGATTGTTTTGCCTAAAGGTTTGAAGTACACTTGGCCAAAAATTGAAGAGAAAAACTACATCGACACGTTGGTACACGCCAAGTTGCAAAAATTAAGAATCTTACCCGGCAGTGTATGCGATGACGAGACTTTCTTGCGACGTGTGTATCTTGATGTAATCGGTATTTTGCCGACCGTCGAAGAGTATGAGCGTTTCATGGCAAGCAAGGAGCCGGCCAAACGCGAAAAGCTCGTCGATGAGCTGTTAGGACGTAAAGAATTTGCCGAATTGTGGGTTTTGAAATGGGCTGAACTGTTGCAGATTCGTTCGAGCAACCAAGTAAGCTATAAGGCAATGCTTCTTTATTATGAGTGGCTACAACAAAAAATCGCGAACAATATTCCGGTGAATGAGTGGGTGCAAGAGTTACTTGGGGCATCGGGTGGTACCTTCAAGAATCCGCCAACGAATTATTACCAAAATGAAACCGACATCATCAAAGTAACGGAGAATGTCGCTCAGGTATTCATGGGCATGCGGATCCAATGTGCCCAATGCCATAACCACCCCTTCGATCGTTGGACGATGGATGATTATTATGGTTTTGCGGCTTTCTTTACGCAAATTGGTCGAAAGGGCACCGACGACCCGCGTGAGATCGTAGTTTTCAACAGTAAGGGTGGTGAAATCAGCCATCCGGTCACGCGTCGAGTCATGAAGCCCAAGTTCTTAGGTGGTGTCGAGCCGGACCTCAAGGGTGAAGATCGGCGGCAGTCAATGGCTCGTTGGTTGGCATCTCCAGAAAACCCGTACTTCGCAACGGGTTTGGCCAATCGTGTATGGCAGCACTTCTTCGGTGTCGGCATTATTGACGAAATCGATGATGTTCGTATCAGCAACCCCGCTAGTAATCCCGAGTTATTAGCATCACTCGGTAAAAAATTTACGGAGTACAAATACGATTTCAAAAAGCTTGTCCGCGATATTTGCACATCGCGGACCTATCAGCTTAGTACTCAGGGTAATGAGAGTGCATCCGGCGATACACGTAACTATGCTCGCTCTTATCTCCGACGAATCAAAGCGGAGACGTTCCTCGACTGCATCTCCACAGTGACGGAGACGAAAAATAAGTTTCCCGGCCTACCCAACGGAGCCCGAGCGGTTCAGATCGCAGATGGCTCTATCAGTACCTATTTCTTGACAACTTTCGGTCGGGCACAGCGTGAAAGCGTCTGTTCTTGTGAGGTACGTCTGGAGCCGACTTTGTCGCAATCGTTGCACCTGCTCAATGGTGATTCAACGGGTAGCCGAATCGCCAATGGCGGTTTCATAGCCAAACGATTGACGGAAAAGAAAGCTCCAAGCGCAATTTTGGAAGAATTGTATATACGTTGTTTGAGTCGTAAGCCCACTGCGGTTGAAGTGAAGAAGCTCATGGATTTAATGGTTGGTGAGAAGGATGTCCGGGTAGCTCTTGAGGATGTCTTCTGGTCGCTATTGAATTCTCGTGAGTTTATGTTCAACCACTAATTCGTATCATCTCACCTCCTTCGTCTTCAATGTTTGGAGGAGGCTTTCTCCGCATGCCATTGGCGGAGAATTGCCCTAGAGATGATTTTCCGAGGATACACCAATGATTCGAGTTCTTACACTTTCCGCATTGGCACTTTCCCTTGCATTGGTCGCTTTTTCGACGACCACGGCTCAACCTCCCGCCAAAAAACGCACCACATTTGACGAGGATGTATTGCCGATCTTCAAGGATCGTTGTGTCGGTTGTCATTCGTCCGACAAAAAACGTGGCGGTCTTAATGTTGCAAACTACACGGCGTTAATGCAGGGCGGCAGTAGTGGCGTGAGTATTAAGCCTGGCGATCCGGACAACAGCCTACTCTATAAACTGATGGCCCACACAGCCGAACCGATTATGCCGCCGAAGTCGGAGAAACCACCCGCAAATATTTTAGCCGTCGTACACAAGTGGATCAGCGAAGGAGCACCGGAAAACAGTGGTAGCAAGGTGGTGATGGTGGAACGTCCGAAGACGGATTTCACCCTCAGCTCAGTGGCGAAGGGTAAACCGGCCGTTGCTCCCATGCCTCCTGTGTCCATGCGGCTTGATCCAGTACTACGCACCGCACGAGATACCGCCATTACCGCGATGGCTTCCAACCCGTGGTCGCCTCTGGTGGCTATAGGAGGACAAAAGCAGATATTGTTGTACAATGCGGAAACTCAGGTATTGTTAGGTGTCCTGCCATTTCCGGAAGGCACACCTCAAGTGTTGAAGTTTTCGCGAAATGGCAGCTTATTGTTGGCAGGTGGAGGTCGAGGCGGCAAATCGGGCAAGGTGGTCATCTGGAGCGTCGCTAAAGGAGAACGTTTGTTTGCCGTCGGCGATGAAAATGATTGTGTCTTGGCTGCAGACATTAGTCCCGACCAGTCATTGATCGCACTGGGTGGTCCGTCGAAAATGTTGCGTATATACTCGGCCCGTGATGGTAAACTGTTGCACGAAGTGAAAAAGCATACTGATTGGATTACGACGCTCGAATTTAGCCCTGATGGCGTATTGTTAGCTTCGGCTGACCGTAATGGTGGTGTGTTCATCTGGGAAGCGAACACGGCGCGAGAATACTTCTCGTTGCGTGGGCCTACCGCATCGGTATCCGAAGTTAGCTGGAGACCAGATAGTAATGTCGTAGCTGTGTCGAGTGAAGATGCCACAATCCGTCTTTTTGAGATGGAAAACGGTAACCAGATTCGTAACTGGGGGGCGCATGGTGGTGGTTCGCTGGGTGTTCACTATGGTATGGATGGACGCCTCACCAGCGCCGGACGCGATCGTACACCTAAATTGTGGGATGGTAACGGCACCCTACAGCGAGCCTTTGAGGCCATGCCTGACTTGGCCTTACGAAGTGTCTTGACGCATGACAGCAAGTTAGTCGTCGCAGCCGACTGGAGCGGTAGTATTTTGGTTTGGCAGACAGCCGACGGCAAACGAGTCGGTACGCTAAGTGCCAATCCTGCTACTATCGCCGAGCAACTAGCCGCAGCGAAAAAGACTCTTGATGATCGTCAAAAGGCTCGTGATGCGGTGGCTGTGATAGCGAAAGCATCGGCCGACGCGTTGGCAAAGGCTAATTCTAATCTCGCGACAGCACAAAAGCTGGTTAACGACACGGCGGCTGCAGCCAAAGCAGCGGAGCAAAAACTTGCTCAGGCCAGACAAACGCTCGTGAATGCCCAAAGTGCTTTGGATGGAGCAGTCAAGGAGTCGCGAGCAAAGGAAGTGTTGGCCAAGGAATTGACCGATACAGCGGGCCGTGTAAAGGCCGAGGCGGATAAGGCTAAAGACAATCCTGCCTTACAGGCGACTTCTTTACGCATCCTATCCCAGGCGGGGCAGGCATCCGCTGAACTTGTTTTTGCACAAAAAGCACTAGCTGAAATGCAAGCCGCAGTGCGTGCTATCGAACCGACGATTGCTCCCGCTCTCCAGGCGCACACTGCTGCCGTGGCAGCATCGCAAAATGCACCCAAGGCTGTGCCGTTGTTAATGACTACTCAGCAGAACGCGATGACAAAGGCTGCGGCCGATGCGGCCGCTCTTAGCGCTGCAGACGCAGCATTGAACGAGGCCAAGGCCGTTGTAACTCGTTTGGGTGCTCCAGCCGTTGCGGGCAAGTAATCGCAAAATCAGTTAGTCGAAGGTTACCAAACAACAAAATGAGCGGCACCTACTTTAGGTGCCGCTCATTATTGATTGGTCTACTTCATGCCTTTGCGGGTGGCGGGCCAGATGGCTGAGCCGTACACTGCGGCATCTTCCAACTGTTGCTCGATCCGCAGTAGTTGGTTGTACTTGGCGATACGATCTGTCCGGCAGGCAGACCCGGTCTTGATCTGGCCCGCATTGACGGCCACGGCAATGTCGGCAATGGTCGTGTCCTCCGTCTCGCCGCTGCGGTGGCTGAGGATATAGGTGAATCCGTTGCGTCCAGCTAGTCCGATGGCTTCGAGTGTCTCGGTTAGCGTGCCGATCTGATTCACTTTGACCAAGATGCTGTTGCCGCAGCTCTTGTCTATCCCTTCTTGCAGACGTTTGGTATTGGTGACAAACAGATCGTCGCCGACCAGTTGAACTTTTCCGCCCAATGTTTGGGTGAGTTTGTTCCAGCCGTCCCAGTCGTCCTCGGCCAGACCGTCTTCGATAGAGACAATCGGCCATTTCTTACAAAGGGCGGCCCACAGGTCAATCATGTCATCTGAGGAAACGATCTTTTCTGGGGCGCTTTTGAAGAAGCAGTAGCCGGTTTGTCCCTTGTGTTTTGCTTCTTCGAAGAGTTCGGTGGTCGCCGGATCGAGAGCGAAGTAGACATCTTCGCCGAGCTTATATCCGGCCTTTTCGACGGCCTTGGCGAGCATTTCCAAAGCTTCGTCTGCGGTCTTGAGGTTGGGAGCGAAACCGCCTTCATCGCCAACCGTGGTGCTAAGATGTTTGTCGTGCAATACTTTTCGTAATGTGTGGAAGACTTCCGCACCCATTCGCAAGGCTTCGCGGAAACTCGGAGCGCCCAGAGGCACAATCATAAACTCTTGGAAATCGATCGTGTTGTCGGCGTGTTTGCCTCCGTTGATGACATTCATCAGGGGAACAGGCAACACCCTCGCGTTGGTCCCCCCTAGGTAGCGGTACAACGGAAGCGCGGCCGAGTTAGCCGCTGCCTTGGCGACGGCCAACGAGACGCCAAGTGTCGCGTTCGCGCCGAGTTTGGCTTTGTTGTGAGTGCCGTCCAGGTCACACAGGGCCTTGTCTATGGCTACCTGGTCAAAGGCATCCATTCCAATGATTTCGTCGGCGATCTCGTCGTTGACGTGGCGGACGGCGTTCAAGACGCCTTTACCTAGATAACGGCTCTTGTCACCATCTCGCAATTCGACGGCCTCATAGGCTCCGGTGCTGGCCCCTGAGGGCACAGCGGCTTGGCCGGTACTGCCGTCTTCGAGGAGAACTTCGACTTCAAGCGTCGGGTTGCCGCGACTGTCGAGAATTTCGCGGGCGTGTAAGAATTCGATCTGTGTCATGGGAAATCCAAAGAACAACGGAACGAGGGACGACTCACTCTTGTTCTAGGATTGACTGGATACCTTTTCCAGACGCAAGAAAACGGGGGAGACAACTCGTTTAGTCCGAGCGTTTAGCGTCGCCCGAAACTGCTCCTAGGTGCATTCATGACTAATGTTGGCTCCCCCGAGTATTAGTCCCGACCCCTTACCGGGGGATAAGGGGCCGGGGATCCGCAGGAACCATCGCGGGGAGGGAGATCAGGGATGAGCCGTTCCTTATTTCGGATCCTTCCGGGGAACGGTCTGGTTCCTAGCGGGTATTCGTTGTTGGACCTGAGGTCAATCACTTTGTATTATATCGGCTGGATAGGCGGGAGCCTTGAGGTAAGTAGCGGAATATCGAGTAAAAGGATTGACTTGGTTGATCGCGATAGGATGGCTCGGGGTCGTGATATAGCTTCGCCTGGATTCGTTTTCCGCATCCGGGCTATTCTGCTTGCTCCTCATGGAGGAGACCTACGATGAATCACCGCGACTTTCGCAAAAGCTCCTATTTTCCCGAACTCGACGGCCTCCGCGGTCTATGTGTCTTATTGGTCATTACCGTTCATTTGTACGCCCACAAGGAATACTGGGCCTGGCTGTCTGGTTCTCATGGAGTGTCCGTCTTTTTTGTTCTAAGCGGTTTCTTAATTACCACGCTGGCACTTCGCGAAGAGGAACGAGATGGTCGTATATCTCTCAATGGCTTCTTTTTACGGCGTGCATTTCGACTGTTTCCACTGTATTACATTACTCTAGGCGTTTATGTCGTGTATCTGCTCCTGTTAGCGCAGGGGAATGCTGAACAGCGAGAGACGTTTTCAAAAGCCTTAATCTGGTACAGTCTGTACTTTCAAGAAATTCCGTTCTTTCATTTATTGGTGATCGGTCAACGCGATCTTCCATTCTTTCATGTCTGGTCTCTGGGAATCGAGGAAAAATTCTATCTCGTTTGGCCATTGCTTGCGTTTGGGTCGTGGCGATGGCGAACGCATCAGCGACTATGCTGGACCCTCGGCGTCTGTTTGCTGCTGACGATTGCCTTGCCGTTGGCTCTACCTTTTGCCCGGCAGATGGTACGTTATCTTATTTCCTATCAAGCGATTTTGGCTGGTTGCGCGTTAGCGATGCTGATGCACCGCAGCGATACCTTTGAGCGCGTCAAACGGTGGGGGTGTGTCTGGCCCTGGGTTGTCGTCCATTTCCTGTCCGCGTGGAGCGGTGACTGCCTCGAAACCTTGTACGCACCGTCCTGTTGTTTAGCATTGGTGGCTTTCCTGACACGAGGTTCGTCTCTCTTATCCGCCGGTCCTTTCGTCCAATTGGGTAAGTTATCCTATGGTGTATATCTGGTTCACTTATTGGCGATGGCGGCAGTCTATCGGTTATTTCCATTCGGTGCATGGCATCCCGTCACGAGCGTCGTTGCTTTCTTCCTGGTTGTCGGTCTGAGTTTGGCGATGGCATGGCCTTTGCATGTAATTATCGAGCAACCACTCATTCGGTTGGGACGTCGGCTTACGACCCCCGCGCCGACTTTGGTTCCATCGGGTAGGATAGTTGTGGATCGCTCGATAGAGGCCCCGGTATGTTGCCCCGAAAATACGTATTCCCTCGCGTCATCGAAATGAATCTCCAGGCCGGTCATCGGCTCGGTGTCAATGTCTATCTCATCGACGGCGGTTCGGAATGGCTGCTCATTGACATCGGCTGGTTGGATACGGCCGATGAGATGATCGAGATGTTGCGGAAGATGGATTTCAATCTGTCGGCCTGCAAGATGATCGTGGCCACCCATGCGGACGCTGATCATATTCAGGGGCTAGCCCGGGCCAAGGAAGCTATGAAGACCAAAGTGGCTGCCCATCCGAGCAGCGTGGAGGCCATCGAGACCGGCGACGAGATTCTCACCTATGCCACGATTAAGGCTCAAAAGATTCACATGCCGATGCCGCCCTGTAAGATTGATCTTTTGTTAAATGATGGCGATGTCATCCAGGTAGGTGACGTGAAGTTACAAGTATGGCACACGCCAGGACACACCCCTGGCCATTTGAGTTTCAAGCTCGACGGCCTGATGTTCTGCGGCGACGTGGTCTATAAAGACAGCAGCGTCGGCGTGATCGACGCCCACCACGGCTCGAATATCGAAGAGTTTATCGCCTCGCTAGAGCGTCTGAAGGCTGACAATAGCGCGTTCTTATTGCCTAGTCATGGCCCCATTTTTCGTCGAGATAATCGGATCATTCAGAAGGCCATCGACCGGCTGAAAAGCTATCTTTATCTTTCGGATTTTGGGACTTGTGCCCTGGGTTCGCCACTTTTCGATGATTGGGATGAGTCTATCAGCCGTGGAGTGGCGAAAGTAGCCGATGAACGTCCACGACGTGAGATGAACAAGAAATGACGGGCCGTCGAATTTCTCTTCCGATAAGCGATCAACGGTTTCGCGATCATTATGCCGAACAGATCGGGATCACCGATTCCGCGACATATCCTGTTTTATCGCTACCTTCCTATCAGTCGGTTCTCCGACCGATTCCTCCTGCGCGTCGTCTGGCTCTTGAGGCTCATCTTTTGGCCATTTATGACGAAGCAGCACGTGAGGATGGCTGGCCACCGCCAACGCGACCACCCATCCATCCCGAAGCGGAGGCGTTGTTACGGCAGGCGTGCTCGATGTGTGGAGGCAACTGTTGCTCTACCGCTAAAGATCATGCTTATCTCAACGCTGGGACCGTTTGGCGTGTGATGCAGGATGATCCACATTTCACGGCTCAGGATTTTGTTGCGGCCTATTTGTCCGCGCTACCTTCGGAATCATGGGAAGGATCCTGCTTGTTTCACGGCCCGGCGGGATGCTCGTTACCACGACGGCTACGGTCCGATACCTGCAATGTGCATTATTGCCCGCCATTGGCAAAATGGCGTGATGCGATGCTGCCGGATGGCCCATTTCGCGCTATGGTGGTAGCTGGTGAGCCAGCGAAGCTAGTGGTGTTTGTGGACGGGGGAAAAGTTCAGCCTGTACCCTTAACGACAGTCGAAGACGATTCGCGATAACCAGAACACCGCGATTGAAACCATGAATGTGACGAAAAGAGTCAATCAGCGATGTCAGTACCCTGAGAAACAGCGCAAGCGCCGTTAGTAACTAGATCTAGTTGATGTCATCCGGGGTAGGGGGGTAATGCTAACATTCTCGCTCGGGTCGTCTGGTGTAGAGAGATGACGGATTCATACGATAAGATAGGCACGGTATCAACGAAAGGATGCATCATGCCCTGGCGGCGAACGATTACCTGTGGTGAACTGCGCGAAACCCACGTCGGAAGCACGGTCACCCTTAATGGCTGGGTCAATACCTACCGCTCGCAGCAGCATCAGGTGTTTATTGATCTTCGTGATCGTTACGGGATGACGCAGGTCGTCTTCGAGTCAGAAAATGACGCCGACCTCTTTGCCGCCGCTGGGATGCTCCGTTCGGAATGGGTGGTGTCGATTACTGGCACTGTCCGTGAACGCTTACCCGGAAAAGCCAACCCCAAGCTTACAACCGGCAAAGTGGAACTCCTTGCGACCAAGATGACGATCCTCAATCGTTGCCCCGCGACGCCGTTTGAGGTGTTTTCCGTCCCGCAGGAAAACGCGACCTTGGCCGACCCCCCACAATTGGCCAACGAAGATTTACGGTTACAATATCGCTTCCTTGATCTTCGTAGGCCGACTCTTCACCGCACGCTGGCTCTGCGTCATCGCTTAAACAAAGTGATACGCGATTTTCTCGACCACGAGCGATTCCTCGAACTGGAAACGCCATTGCTCGGCAAAAGTTCGCCCGAGGGGGCGCGGGACTATCTCGTACCTTCGAGAGTCTTTCCAGGATCGTTCTTTGCTCTGCCGCAATCACCGCAGTTGTACAAACAACTATTGATGGTCTCGGGCTACGACCGCTATTTCCAGATCGCTCGCTGTCTGCGCGATGAAGACCTTCGTGCCGACCGACAACCGGAATTTACCCAACTCGACGTCGAAATGTCTTTTGTGCAAATGGACGATGTGCTGACCCTCGTCGAGCGGCTCGTGGTCGATATTTTCCAGAAGTGCATCGGCGTGACGCTGACTACGCCATTTCCCCGCCTGAAATATGCCGATGCGATGATGCGCTACGGCAGCGACAAGCCAGACCTACGCTTCGCGATGGAAATCGGCGAGATGTCGGACCTTTTCGCGGCTACCGAATTAGGGCCGTTCAAGGACGCGATGGCCGCCGGTGGCCGGGTGAGGGGGATCAACGCCGTCGGGGGGGCGCCTCAATACACCCGCAAGCAACTCGACGAGGCCAACGAAGCCTTCAAAGCCGCCGGTGGCCGATTATTGGCATGGGTGAAAATCGAAGCGGACGGCAAAGTCGGTTCCTCGATTGCCAAGTTTTTGACACCTGAAACGCAAGCGAAACTGCTGGAGCGTTTCGCCGCCAAACCGGGCGATCTGATTCTCATCGGTGCAGCCGACAGTGAAGATGCAACGGCTTCCGCGATGGGTGGGTTGCGGGTGCTGCTGGCGCAAAAACTGGGACTGATCGACCCGACCATGAAGGAATACAAGGTTGCGTGGGTGATCGACTTCCCTTCGTTCATCTGGGACGCGGAAGAGGGACGCTGGGCCGCCAATCATCATCCGTTTACCGCACCGCGCGATGAGGACGTTCCTCTCTTGGCGACTGATCCCGGCAAAGTATTGGCCAAGGCTTACGATCTGGTCATCAACGGTTACGAGGCTGCGGGCGGTAGTATTCGTATTCACGACCGCTCCGTGCAGTCTGCCTTGTTCGGTGTTTTGGGCATGACGCAAGACCAAGCCCGCGAGCGTTTCGGCTTCTTGCTTGATGCTCTGTCCTATGGCGCACCTCCTCACGGTGGCATCGCCTTCGGCCTGGATCGCTTCACGATGTTACTAGCCGGAACAACGAATATTCGCGATGTGATCGCCTTCCCGAAGAATCAGCGTGCACGAGACCTGATGACTGGTGCCCCGGCTCTAGTGGATGACAAGCAGCTCAAGGAACTGGGAATTAATCTAAACGAGACTTGATACGTTTGCAGGTAATGTTGCTCGGGCTTCCCTTAGCCGCTGACTTGGTTGGCGGCTCAAGGCTTTGCTCTTAGCTGTCGCTCCAGCATCCGGGCCGCTCGTAACAATCGCTCCTCTTGCAACACCGGAGCCGTTAGTTGGAAACCTATTGGTAGGCCCGCTTGACTCTTGCCGCATGGCAAGGAAAGAGCAGGAAGTCCGGCCAAGTTCGCCCCGATGGTGTAGATGTCTGCCAGATACATCGCCAACGGATCGTTCGCACGCTCGCCCAGGGCAAAAGCCGTGGTTGGTGAGGTCGGCCCTGCGATCACGTCACACCGCTGGAAAGCCGCGTCGTAATCGGCTTTGATCAACCGTCGGACCTTGAGCGCCTTGAGGTAATAGGCATCGCGATAACCACTAGACAGGGCATGCGTGCCGAGCATGATTCTCCGCTTGACCTCAGCTCCGAATCCGGCCCCGCGCGATTTCTCGTAAAGCTCAAGCAAATTGGTTCCAGTGATACGCGATCCGTAGTGGACTCCATCATAGCGAGCTAGATTGCCTGATGCCTCCGCCGTTGCCACGAGGTAGTAGACCGCTAAAGCATGTGGACTGGTGGGAAGTGAAATCTCGACGAGTTTCGCCCCAAGTCGTTCATAGATGCTCAGGGACGTTCGCACAGCTTGTTCGACTTCAGAATCTAAACCCGCCGCGAAGAACTCTCGCGGTACGCCGACACGAAGGTCGGTTAAAGGTTGCTCGACGGTCGCAAAATAATCTTCGCCCGATTCGCGTAGGCATGTACTATCGCGTGGGTCGGGTCCGGCAATCACGCCAAGAACCAGAGCCGCGTCGGCGACATCGGTGGTCAAAGTGCCGACAACATCCAACGAACTTCCGAACGCCACGAGACCGTAGCGCGATACCCGGCCATAAGACGGTTTTAGGCCGACTACGCCACACAAAGCAGCAGGTTGCCGAACACTTCCGCCCGTGTCACTGCCCAGAGAAACGGGGACGAAATCGGCCGCCACTGCGCAGGCACTACCCCCGGAAGAACCCCCGGGAATACGTGTCGGATCAATAGGGTTGCGGGTTGGCCCAAAAGCGCTGTTTTCGGTAGAGGAGCCCATGGCGAATTCATCGAGATTAGTCTTACCGACAATGACCGCGTCGGCTTCGCGCAAGCGGTTTACAACATGGGCGTCATAAGGGGGAATGTAGTCCTTTAGGATGCGGCTTGCACAAGTGGTTGGGATGTTGGCCGTGCAAATGTTATCCTTGATGGCTACTGGAAGGCCCGCGAGAGGGCCGAGGCGTTCACCTTTGGCACGTCTATGGTCGATTGCTTGGGCCTGTCGGCGTGCACCGGTTTCATCAACGTGTAAAAAAGCGTTTAGTTCCCTATTACGCGAACTAATAGCCGTTAGATAGTAATCGAGAAGAGCAGATGCACTTATCTCTCGGCGAGCCAAGCGTTGGAGGCAAAGGACGGCAGTCATGGCGACTCACTCCAACGCGGCGGGAACAGAGAAGCAGGGTCCACGCCGACCAGGTGAGTTGGCCAAAGCTTGTTCCACTGCGAGTGAGCGAACGGGTTCGTCCTCGCGGAATGCATCGATTACATCCAAAGCATGAGCAAGTGGCTCAATGTCGGTTGTATCGACCGCACTGAGCCGTTGGACATAATCTACGATTGCATCGAGCTGCGGCGTCAGCCCATCGAGTTCGGCGGGCGTCAATTCTAGACGCGCGAGATGCGCGATTCTAGCAACTTGCTCGCGGTTCAGCGTGCTCATCGCCTTAGACGCTGGTTGGCATCGTGAAGGCCCGCCGTTTGATCGGCCTTTGAATTCGGCCGCTACGGATACATTGCACGCACACGCGCAGTGTTTCAACGGATCCACCTACTTGGCATTGGATCCGTTGTAGGTTCGGACGGAACATCCGTTTGCTGATTCCCGTCGGCTTTTGACCGACACCGCCGAGGTATTTCGCCTTTCCGCGTGTGGTGATCTGATTTCCCACCGTCGGCTTTTTCTTGCATACGTCGCATTGACTGCCCATGGCAGATTGTCTCCGTCATCGCGGTCACGAAAACTTTATCATAGCGGCTCGTTCGTGCCTGGCAAGACTCATTCGCTTAATTGTGATGTAAGTTTAGTTGGGGCAATTCCCCCCTTACCCCATTACCTCGTGTAACTTGATATGAAAAGGCCCTAGCGTGCCGCCATAATTTCCCGCAGTGATACGGACGACGCCAGGCCCACAGGCGGCCCGAATGCCGACTTGCGTCGCCTTTTGAACAGCCGCCAGATCGATGCCATCGATGACGATCTCATAAACGGCATTGATCTCGTCGGTCAGTGCAGTAGTTACCTGTCCTCTCAAGGTGGGACAGTAGGCGTCGTTGGTACTTGCCTTGAGTTTGGCGTAGCGACTACCGACTTTGCTGCCACTGCGGACGATTCCTCCTGGAAAGGGCAAGATGACGCCAGGCACCTGACCAATGGCCTCGACTGCCGCTTCTGCCGCAGCCAAAGAGGCCTCGCGAGTCCGGCCGAGGATAAGGAAGTTGCCGCCTGCGACCCCTTTGACGGTGCCGAACACGTCTTCGCACACGAATTCACCGTCCATTACTGGAATGCGCCAGAAGCGTCGGCCGTCGAGTTTCTTACTGATTTGCCAGCCGTCCCCGAAAAATCGCAAATTACCGCCTATCTTGATCGACCGCGCTGGGTCGATGGGTAAACCGTTGTAGCAAGCCGTGGTCGCGCACGTCAGAACGCATTGACCGACGCGGTTGATGGCCGCTTGTTGTAAGCTATCCCGGCTGAAAGCGAACAATAACAAGCTCACCCCTGGTCGGCCGTCGGGCGTTTCATCGGGCGACAGCGTGCGTTCCAACCCCGCTTCACAGTCACAGCCGATGACCGACGCCGCGAAGCCGGTTGATTCGCTTGCCGCGATTCGCGCCCAGCTGGGCGAGTCTGCCGTGACGATCAATCGGGTTGCGGTCATCGGGAACGCCTCGGCGAAGGTGTCCACGATCTCGACGGAGTTGATGGTCAACAAGGCTAGCAATCTCCGAAGGCGGGTATATCGCAGTTAATTCTACGATGCTCGGCGGCGTTTCGCCACCTTGGCTGATTACCTAGGAGCCCATCGCCTGGGTCGTCTACTCATCTCAAGCCATAGGCGGCAGCCGAGCCAATGAAAGGGTTCAGCTTTCCTTGGGAGAGCGGTGACAAGGCGAGCGGGTCGTTCGGCATCCGGGTCAATTGCTAATGAATAAGCCAAACTGTTCATATTAAATAAACCATTAGCTAAATTTTCTAATCTGCTATGATAAGTTCTTAATGAATTCTTTATAGAGATGACCACTTGATGAATCTGGCGATACTTGAACGTGTCATCCTGATCGGTGTTCCGGTGGATGTTCGCGAGCTACTCCTTGCTACGTTGCAGGAACGCTCGGCAATTGTCGTGTTTGAATGCGCGGAGGGCAGAGAGGCTCTGGCATTTGCCAATTCCAGTCTCGATAGAAAGCATTTATTCATCATCGGAAATGCTCGCACCGAACACGTCGCCTTGTTGACCAAGTCGTTGCCGAAACAACCTGTTTTTGCCCTTATCTCCCCTGGAAACGAGTTAGCGACGGCTTTTGCCCTTAAAAGAGCCGGCGCGGCTCAGGTATTAGCCCATCCCCTCGACCCCAGCGAACTGCGTAACGCATTGGACGTTATCGCTGAACAGTTTATGCCTTTGGTTTCCGAGTCGAAGGTGATCGCGGTTTGTGGAGCGAGCGGGGGAGCCGGTACGACAACACTCGCCCTCGAATTATCGCGGGAGTTGGCTTCCATACAGACCCAGACCGGCCAAATCGGCTGTCTTCTCATCGAGTTGAGTAACCGTCTAGGTGGACTGGCGACCTTGCTCGACATCGAACCGTCCACTACCACATTCGACCTACTGCACGACCCCGCCTCGCTCACCCCTTCTAAGGTACGGCGTGCGATGACGTCCATCGACGAGGGACTCAATGTATTAGTCGCTCCTTATCGCGAAATCGTCCCAGAGTCTCCCTCAGCCAACAGTGTCACTCAATTGGTTGATCAGACTAGGGGGATAGCGTCGGTGGTGGTGATTGATCTGCCTTGTACCTTCGATGCGGTCTTTTTTGAGACGCTGGCGCGGGTCGATCGTGTCGTGCTTGTCGGTGTTCAGCGGGTCGCTTCGTTGCGAACCATGAAGCTAATTCGCGAGATTCTGGTACGCGAAGAAGGCCAACCCGAACCGCTTCTCGTCGTCAATCGCTATGAACCCACTATTCCCGGCCTGGAGATACCGCGAATCTCCCAACTCCTACGCTCCCCACCTCCGTTGACCATTGCCGACGATTTTCCCTCGTTGATGGCAGCCGCGAAACATGGCCGATCTCTGCGAGACGCTGCGTCTGGGTCTCCGATCCTGGCCGATGTACACCGACTGAAGTCGCTGCTGCTTTCTGATGGATCGCGTCTGCCGAGTAGTAAAAACCCGGTGTATTCCCAACCAGCGAGTTCAGGGCCACGCCGACTACGAGTTCTACACATAGAGGATGATGCTGTCCATCAAGATCTGGTACGGTTGCACTTGGCACGACTTGCTCGCTGGTACTTTGATATCACGCTCGCGGTCAGCGAAACGGATAGTGTCACGCGGTTTTCGCCCGGATTGTTCGATTTTGTGATACTGGATTATCACTTGTGCGAGGGAGACGGACTCAGCACCTTGCAGCGATTGCGGGCGATGGATGACGTGGTACCCATTTTGGTGCTATCTGGACTCAGCGAACCCAACGTCGCTGCCGAACTGTTAGAAGCAGGTGCCGATGATTTTTTGAGCAAAGAGAATTTGACTAGCGAACGACTGGAACGCTCAATCGGATGGGCGTTGTCACGTGCTGATGGGTTGCGTGCGCGACGGCCCCTGAATAGAGAATCTGAACTAACAACACGGAAAGAGGGAATAGAAACGTTCCGAGCTGAAGAAGTGGGCAAACTGATTGAGCGTATCCGTCAGGCTGCAAAGAGCGTGCCTCTCACATTGGCACATCTGCAACGCCTAGCGGATCGGGTGAGCGATGAACTGGAACAGGCAGGGGATAACTCCATCTCCCGTCAAATGTTGATGGAACTGTTCCTTCGTCTTTTCACATAACCCAAAAACCGGCCGTCTACCTCAAATATGATGATTGACCGCACAGAAAAAGCGTTGTTGTAGCTTTTACCGGTGTTTATCTTCTGTGATCTTTTATCTATGCGGTTAATCTTGTTTGCTGATAACAAACCTGGGCGACGGGGGTGAATTACGCCACGGTGACGGACTTGTCCAGATATACATCTTGAATGGCGTGCAATAGGGCTGCGCCTTCATTCATCGGACGCTGGAACGCCTTCCGACCCGAGATTAGGCCCATCCCGCCGGCTCGCTTGTTGATGACGGCCGTCTTGACCGCTTCCAGCGTGTCGCTGGCACCCTTGCTGTCGCCGCCGGAGTTGATCAGCGGGATGCGTCCCATGTAGTTGTTGATGATCTGATAGCGGCACAGATCGATAGGATGGCCTCCCGTGCCGTTTTCGCTGCTGCCGGATAGTTGCGTGTAGACTTCTTTACGGAACTTGCCGTAGCTGCTGTCACCTGTGTTGAGGGCGGCATAACCACCGTTGTTAACCGGTAGTTTTTGTTTGATAATGTCGGCCTGGATTGTGGCTCCCAGATGGTTGGCTTGGCCAGTGAGGTCGGCAGAGGAATGATAGTCGGTGCCTTTGACCTTGAAGGCATTGTTGCGGATGTAGCACCACAGAACGCATACCAACCCATATTCGTGGGCTTCGGCAAACATATCGGAGACGTACTGAATCTCGTCACCAGAATCTTCGCTACCGAAATAGACCGTTGCACCTACCGCGGCGGCACCCATCTCGACGCATTGGCGGATGTTGCCGAAGGGGATCTGTTTAGCCTTGTTGGGATAGGTGAGTAGCTCATTATGGTTAAACTTCACCATGAACGGGATCTTGTGGGCGTACTTGCGGGCGACGGCTCCCAGCACACCGAAAGTGGAAGCCACGGCGTTACACCCGCCCTCGATGGCAAGCTTAACGATATTTTCGGGGTCGAAATACGCTGGATTAGGAGCGAAACTGGCTCCGGCGGAATGTTCAATGCCTTGATCAACCGGGAGGATGGAGACATACCCCGTTCCCGCGAGACGGCCTGTGTTGAGGATTTGTTGATAGTTACGCAGGAGGGCGGGTTTGCGATCCGAATGCGCGACGATGCGATCGACGAAATCTGGACCAGGGAGATGAAGTTGGCCCTTTTCGATGGTCTTGGACTGATAATTTAACAGATTATCGGCCTCGGCCCCTAGAATTTCACGAACTTTGGTCATGGACTTTACTCCCTCGATCCGGCGCACGATGAAGCCGGCCGGATGATGCGCTTTATGGAACCGGAGAGCATTCTACGGCGCGCCTCTTGCAATAAGTAGCCCCATTCCTATGCTCCCTATGTCGTTCCTACGTTACCCTCTGTCGGAGTTTTAAGTATGAGCATGTACATCGGCGAAGCCCTGGTGATCGAGGGCAGCGACCTCGACAACGTCGCGCACATCGACCTGTTGATCGGTGACAAGTCCGGTCCCGTCGGCATCGCATTTGCTAATGCCCTGGCCAATCAATCGGCTGGGCACACTAACCTGCTGGCTGTGGTTTCGCCCAACATCCCGGCGAAACCGGCTACGGTCATGATCACCAAGGTGACCCTCAAGGGCAGCAAGCAAGTCATCCAGATGTTCGGCCCGGCCCAGGCTGCCGTGGCTCGCGCTGTCGTTGACAGCGTCGAATCAGGTATCATCGACAAGAGCCAAGCCGAA
>RGDT01000430.1 GCA_009918525.1 Planctomycetia bacterium | reverse complement strand
CTCAAGGTGCTTGCTCGCCTCGGATTCCCTCCGAAGATCGTAAATCTTGTGCGGGTGTTTCACGAGAACGTGACACTTGAAGTGGATCTAGATGACGATGGAAATTCGATCATCATCAAGTATGACATCGGGGTCAAGCAAGGTGACACGCTCGCTCCGGTTCTCTTCTTGTGCTACATTCAGGCGGTACTGGAGACTCTCTTTCCCAAGTTCGAGGCTGCCGGCATTGAGAAGCTGAAGTTTCGATCGATGCAGCCCAAGCCTGCTGTGGTCGGTGAAATGGCTGCAGGCTCCCTCATGGTCAAGCCGGATGTCTTTCATAGCAGCATTTCTCATGCTCCCTCTTTACCAAAGAGCGTGATTGTGCACACTGGCAACATCGCCATTGTCCCTCAGTCTGCCGGTCCTACGAACTGCCCGAAGCCGCCATCCTTGTTTGCGCCACGCGCAGTCCAGCTGATTGGGGCCCAGGTACGGTGCAAGCGCAAGTCGTGTACAAAACGCAAGCCCTGCCCAGAGTGCGCCTTGTCAGATCACCTCGATGTGCTTGCGAAAGTTCCGACTGGGGCTTTAGTGATTTACACCGATGGTGGGTGTGACGTCAATCGAAAGAGTCGCGTGACTAGGACGCTGCGCTCTTATAGTACGGGGGCTCAGGCTCATGACCAAAAGCCAGCCGGCTGGGGGTTCTGCGTTTTCGAGATGGCTCCTGGCGACTCGTCGGCGGGGCTAGGAAGGCTGAAGCCGATCGTGGAGTTGTTTGGTCCCGTGGTCACTGATGAATCGGATCCATTATTCATGGGCGCTGATGGACACTCAAACAACACAGGGGAGCTCCAGGCAGTTGCTGAGGCCCTACTCTGGTTGAAGGACACGGAGCGAAGCTTGTCGCCGGTACTATTCTGCCTTGATTCGGAGTACGCTGCGAATGCCATTCAAGGGACCAGCCAGGTGCATAAGAACGCTGTGCTAATCGAAAAGGGCAAGCAGCTATATCTCGAAGAAGCTCGACGCCGGGCAGGTGGGTTCTCCTTCACTCACGTTCCAAGCCACTGTAAGATTCTTGGGAACGAGCGAGCGGATGAGCTTGCGGCGCGAGGTAAGGCCAACTTGAGATGCACTGTCGGCCGGTTTGAAAACTGTGGCCCGCCTCGCTCAGCTCGCCCAGAAACTAGCAAGGACCCCTCTTGCAGCGAGATCGAGGTTATCATACGGGATTTCGAATCGGGACCCGGCGTGTTTGCGGACGACGGTGCCTTCGCTTTTGGCTCCAGGCGGGATATTGAGCTAGGTGCTCGGATTCTCTACGATCACTGCGTTAGGTGGGGGATGATGCCGCATACGGCAGGTAAGACTGTTGCAATGTACTTTGGGCAGCCAGTGGTTAACCTTCGCGCGTTTCTGCCTGATGAGGCTATTCCCCCCATCAAGATGGGGGACGGAGAAGCGCCAGTAGTTGAGGAGTTCAAGTACCTCGGTTCAATGCTAAGCAAGAACTTTGACGACAGTGTGACCATCATGGCCAGAATCAGATTAGCGCGGATAGCATTCACGAAGCTGCAAAAGGCTATTTTCGGGACGAGGCGCGTTGCGCTTGAGTCTAAGAAGATTGCTTACGAGTCGCTCGTGCTCTCGCTGCTTTTGTATGGCTCGGAATGCTGGGTTGTAAATGCTGAGAACATGAGGCTTCTTCAGCGCTTCCACAGGAAGTGCATTCGGATCATGTGCAGGGTCACTCGCCATCACACTCGGAAGCATCACATCTCGACCGAGGAACTGGAGGCGAAGCTGGGCATCCACGACATCAGGCATTATGTTCATTCGAGGGTGCTGAGATACTTAGGGCACGTCTTTCGTATGGACGCAGACCGGACTCCATCTCTTCTGCAGCGCTGTTGGGTGGTGGATGGCAAGCAGCCTTCAGGTAAAATCAAGGTCCTTTACGATTCCGCTGTACAGAAGCTGCTTGACGAGGTGGGGCTCAGCCTCCTTGATGCCGCTAACAAGAGCGAGTGGCATAACATAACCAGACCAGAGGCG
>RGDT01000429.1 GCA_009918525.1 Planctomycetia bacterium | reverse complement strand
CGTCGGCCTCTTGACGCATTCGGTCGCACAGGTGAGGTATTTGGTCGAACGGCGCCTCCGTCCCTACTCGATTCGTTATTTCACGCGGCAGCACAATCTGCAAGCCCAGCCCTATCACACCAGAGACAATCGTCAGGACATATACCGCCCACAAGGCCATTTCCAGCGGCCCTCCCAGACGCCAATTGGCATGGGAACCGATAACAACGATGCTGAGCAAACCGAGCCAGATGTGTCCCTTCAGCCAGGTCTGCCGTTTACCGATCCAGCGCCTGACGGGCAGACGGCGGTGAGCGGAGAGTAGACCGGCCAAAATCATCAGGGCCGACCCGACGACCCCGAACCATAATCCCGCAAAAGTTCCACCGCCAGAAGGGCGCAACCACAAATGTAGCCCGACGGTCACGACGGCAAGGCAAGAGGTAACGACAATCCACGAGTAATGGGAACGATCAATTAACAAGGTTAGCCCCAGATGCGTCAAAGATAACAACAATTTTATCGTGATCCCGATCCGTCGTCAAATCAATGCGTTAACCGATGCTGACACAATGATTCCGGAGCTTTACACGACATGGCGTTCCTGTCGCATTATGACTCTAGTGAAACCGATATTTTTAGCTTTGGCACGGCAAGTGCTGGTTCTTCTGTCGCTGTGAGTTTCGCGAAGGCGAGAGTTATTGAACCATGCACACGGTTGTCCGTCCCGATTTGAAGCTATTGCGAACACTTCCGACCCTCCGTCATGTGAGCGAACCGTGGGGGCGGCTTGAGCTTAAATGGGAAACGCACGACATGCGCTATTGGCTCACTACCGAAGGCCCTCAGCGGAAAACGAATGGTCTACCGCTGAACTATGTTCTCGATTATATCACCGTCGAAAAACGTAACCCAGACGGCCATTGGGATCTCAAGGCCGTCTACAGCCCGGAGGGCTGGAAACTATCACAAGGTTTCGATTATTGTCAAATGCTTCAACGGGACCTGGAAGCCTTGCGAGCGCGACAAGAGGAGCATTTTACGTGGGACAGGGTTCGCGAAATCGAATCCCTAGAACGGGAGCTGGAATTGTCTCATCTCGCAATCTTCGAGCTATCCGAACAACTTCGCCTCTCCTGGACCTGAAGATGGGTGTCAACGCCCCGAATTGTCGCTCGCCCGATCTGAGGAAAAGACATCACCCACGAACGAAGTAGTATCCCGACAGGGCAAACGCGACCGAAATCACAAACCACCGCACCACCACCTTGGGCAATCGGCGTCCCACGGCCGCACCCGCATAACCCCCGGCGATAGCTCCTAGTGTCATGGGCACCACGCACCACCATACGACCGTACCCGCCAACACGAACACCAAGACGGATACACCGTTGATCGCCGCCGCCAACAGCGTCTTGATCGCGTTGGCTCGGTGAATGTCGCCTAATCCCATGACTCCCAGAGAAGTCAGCATTAATATGCCGATCCCCGCTCCAAAATATCCACCATACAACGCCACAACCAATTGAAAGAACACCGCCGCGACACATCCGCCCGTTGAAGGCAATCCCTCGGCTCCTTCCAACCGTGTCCAGCGTGCTAATAGGGGTTGTAACAAAAACAAAACTGCGGCCGTCAGCAGCAGCCAGGGTAACACGGCGCGAAAGACCGTGTTGGGTAAGATACTGACCAGCAACGCCCCGACAGCACCACCGACGACACTGGGAAGAATCAGCAGGCGCAACCACGCCAGGCCTGAACCGCCTAATTCGCGACGATAGCCCCAGGCACCGGCGAGTGACCCCGATACCAAAGAAATCGTACTGCTAGCGTTGGCCTGTACCGGCAACAAGCCCCCAAACAACTGTAATGCCGGGAAAGTCAGTAACGTACCTCCCCCGGCCATAGTGTTAATGGCACCGGCCAGGAAAGCCGATCCGATCAACACAATCCAAACCATCGTTTGCTCCACGTCAGGCCCACTTCATGGTGACGCCGAGATAGGTGTCTTTCTGGCGGAGCAAACCTTCGTAGGCATCGCCCAGTCCTTCCGGTGCGATG
>RGDT01000428.1 GCA_009918525.1 Planctomycetia bacterium | reverse complement strand
CCGAGTTGACGTATCTGTTGTTCCGTTTCTTGCAAAGCGGGATACGGCACACCGGCGCGTTTGAGCGCGTCGTTCATCGCCACTCCCTGGACTGCCAACCGTCCCGCTTGTGCCACTGAACGCAAACGATAACTGAACGCTCCCAGCAGACGCATCGGGTCTTCGCCTTGATCAAACAATCGTTCCAAAAATGTCAACGATTCGCTCGCTTTGCCTGCCGCTATCAACGTGAACAATTTCCACGCCGTCTCTGCCTGGCGGCTGCCGACGATCGCGTCCACGTCGCGCGTCTCGATCTTTTTCGACGCACCCGCAAAAACTGCGAGTTTGTCGAGTTCCATGTCCAGCTGTCCCATGTGCGGACCAATCAGCTCGACCAATAGCCGTGCTGCTGCCGCCGCCAGGGTTTTGCCAAAGCGAGATTGACACCACGAAATACACCATTGCGGTAACGCCTGCGACTTGGGCGTATCGCACACGATGAGCCAGGCGTTCGGCGTCTGCTTCGCGAGTTTGGTGGTGGCGGCCCACGTTTTGACATCCAGTACCAGGACGCCGGTCGGGTCGGTGATTTTGACACGCTCGGCGAAAAGTTTCTCCAGCTTGGCCCGCTCACGGCTGACAAACGGGTCGGCGTCCGTCACGACTACCAACCGCCGCGGCGAGAGCATCGGTAATGTCGTCAGATCGTCCACCACCGCCGCCCATGTCGCTTTGTCTCCGTTATGCTCGCCGATGGCAAAGCCGTCATCGGTTTCGCCTAACACGATCTGCCGAATGGCGGCTCGGGCCTGCAATTTCAAGAACGGCTCGTCACCGTGCAGCACATAAACCGGCTGCGGCGTCTGTTTATCAACCGTTTCTAGAAAGTTGAGGCAGTCCATGCTAATCCGACGACTCGCGTCGTCAACTCCTAGCCCGATCAGGTAGTCAAAGCGTCCGCGTCAAGGGCTGTGTCCAGCTCGAACATCGGCACGACCGGGAACGTCTCCAACGGCAACCCCTCTCGTCGGCTCTCACCGCCGAATCACGTCCTTGCCGACCCAAGGTCGTAATACCTCCGGCACGATAACGCTACCATCGGCCTGTTGATAATTCTCTAGAACGGCGATCAATCCGCGAGCGCAGGAGATGGCCGTACCGTTGAGCGTGTGAGCCACCTGCGTGCCTTTTTGCCCGGCCACCTTGAAACGGACGTTCAAACGCCGTGCCTGGAAGTCCGTGCAATTACTGGTACTGGTGACTTCGCCGTATTCACCGGCCGTGCCGCGTCCAGGCATCCAGGCTTCGAGGTCGTACTTGCGATAAGCCGGCCCCCCCAGATCGCCACTACAGGTATCAAGAACGTGATAGGGCAAGCCTAAGCCTTGGAAGATTTCTTCTTCGATGCCCAAAATTTCCCGATGGATTGCTTCGCTCTGCTCCGGCGTGCAATAGGAAAACATCTCCACTTTCGTGAACTGATGCACGCGATACAGCCCGCGTGTGTCTCGTCCCGCCGCCCCCGCCTCGGTGCGGAAACAGTGCGAAAGACCGACATAACGCAACGGCAACTTCACCGCATCGAGCGTCTGGTCGCGGTGCATTCCCCCCAGCGTGATTTCTGCCGTGCCTACTAGGCATAAGTCCATATCCTGCACGACGTACACTTGTCTGGTGTTGGCGTCTGGGTCGCGCGGCTGGAAGCCGATCCCTTCTAGGACGTCTACCTTGGCCAGATCGGGCGTGATGATCGGCGTCCAGCCCTTTTTGACCAGCGTTGTCATGGCGTACTGAACCAGAGCCAGTTCCAGCAACACCGCCTCGTTCTTGAGGAAGTAGAACTTGGCACCGGCAACCTTCGAACCGGCCTCGAAGTCGGCCAGGTCCAACGCCTCGCAGATGGCGACGTGATCCTTCGGTTTGAACTCAAACCGACGCGGTTCGCCCCACTTGCGCAAAATCTTGTTCGCGTCGGATGTTTGTCCGATCGGCGCCTCGGGGTGCGTCAGGTTCGGTAGCGTTAGCATGGCCGTTTGGAGATCGGCCTCGACCAACTTGACTTTCGCTTCGATCTCCGC
>RGDT01000427.1 GCA_009918525.1 Planctomycetia bacterium | reverse complement strand
ATCCCAGAAACGCCACCAACTGCGACTGCGAGTCTTGGTAACTCGTGTCACAACGATCTGCTCGATCACATTGGCAATACTGCTGTGACTTACCAAGCGGAAGGTCGAGTTCTTTGCAACCTGACTCAGGTACCACACGGTCAGCTCAAGGACCACATTGGCAAAAGCCCAATTGCGAATTTGTAAATCGCTACCCCATACGCTATCCCACCAACTGTAACGTGCGTTGAAGGTTTCAACAGGACGAACAGAGATGGATTCCACGAGCGATGGTGGGTCCTGCACTGTATAGGGGGGCGGCTGATATTGGAATGCCGGCGGATCAAATACTTGTGCGGGAGCCTCCCCACCTAGATAGATGATGTCGTCATTGCTTCCGCCACGAACGGTGATCTCTAGATTGGCCGGAGTACTCAGGACATAGATCTCATCCTTGCCCCCGGCACCATTGATCTCAATGCGTTCGACGAACGAGAAGTAAACGATACGTCCTGCACCGGCAACGTAGTTTTCGGTGATGACAAACGCGTCGTCGATCGGTGTGCCGTTGACCACGATCGTATCAACGCCATACCCACCATTGATAAACACAGGGGCATTCTGGAGATATTCGTAGCGGTTGGAGCCCTTGCCACCAAAAAGTCGCGTCAGATTGGTGATCTCGTCGGGATTGTTCGGGTTCTTCTTGAGTGTCAGAAAGGTGTTGATAATGAACGTATCGTCGTGGTCCCCACCGGCCAGATAGAGCGACGCGGTATTGTGGTTCACCTCGAACTTGTCATCTTGCGCGCCGCCAAAGATGTACAGAACAAAGCTATTCCCGTTGGTCATGTTTTGCGTGTCGGCTACAGGAACGCCGTCTGGGTACTCCAGGTTCTTGTTTCCCTCGTCGGGAATCTGGGGGACCGTTGCGACGACAATCGCATCGTCCCCGCGGCCCAACTCGATGACGGTTGTCACGGAGGTGTCGTCGACGAGAACCGAATCATCGCCATCCATGGTCCGGATGGTCATTCGCTCGATGTTCGAATAGAGAACGCCGTCACGCTGTGGATTCACGCGGCGGATTGCGTTCTGCAATCCACGCGCTACGTCCAGAAGTTGATCCCGTAGCTTGGCGGTGTAACTGTAGTTCATGTTGTCGACGCTCAAAGTCCAAACTGACCCGACCGCCACGACACCGGTCAGCTTGAATCGTGAGCCTGTGCCATCTGCAGTGGCAACCACGGCAATGCCGTTGCTTTGACTCTGGAGCGAGACCGCCGTGCCGGGACTCTTTCTGCTTACCGTGATATAGGCCTTGTCGCGGACCCCAGCACTATTAGGCACGGTGCTCAGGACGTCGACATTGTAGAGTACCGCCGGATCGAATCTTTCGCCAACAACGACGCGACCTGAATTGCCCCCGGCCCCGTCGAGATAGATTTGGTCATTGCCTGCGGTCCCGAACACGTACAGCTCATCAAATCCCTCGGTGAGCCCGGTGTCGTTGATGATCACGGTGCCGCCGCTCGTGCCGTTCTGATTGACGATGTAGTACTCGGCAAGACTGCTGCCGTTTAGTCTGCCAACCTTGTTGTCTAGAATGGCTTGCCCGGTCCAACCGGTCGTCGTGATGGTGTTTCCTGCGGATGAACCAGGCGTGTAAACGAGGTTGTCTTGGTCTCCCACAACCAACAAATTGTTGCTATCTCCACCGGTAATCCGCGCTTTTTCGAAGATCGACTTCCCGTTGACTTGCGGTATCGATTCGACTTCTAGCGGGATGGCCGTTTGGGTCGTGGACCACGGGCGGGCAGTACGATAGCGATCCCCGGTGTCGCGAAGCCCCGGCATCTGTGGATCTGGATCGCCCTCGAAATCGACCGTGAACGGATCGATGGTTTGTCCGTTAGCATCGACGAAACTCGTCTTGTAGAACTCTCCTCCGTCATCACCGAGAATCTTGCCAACGACGAAATAGTTGCCAAAGAGCGACATGTCCCAATCGCGCTCCTCGATCAAGGTGTCATTGCCCCCTGCATCGATGAAGGTATCGACGCCAGCTCCGCCGGTGATCTCGTCGTCGCC
>RGDT01000426.1 GCA_009918525.1 Planctomycetia bacterium | reverse complement strand
TCTTCGCTTCGACTGCCGCTCCCCTCGTTCTGTCGGCTGCGGACGACGGCGCAGGTATTATTGATACCCATCAACATTTGTGGGATCTGAAAAAGTTTAAGTTACCGTGGTTGACCAAGGGTTCCCTGTTAAATCGCGATTACCTCCCCACCGACTATGCGGTGGCCATAAAGGGTCTGGGTATTGTGAAATCGGTGTACCTGGAAGTGGACGTCACACCCGAACAACACGACGCAGAGGCCGACTCGATCGCCGAGTTGTGTGCATCGGGCAAAACACCGACTAGTGCTGCCGTGATCGGTGGTCGGCCCGCAAGCGAGACGTTCGCCAAATACGCCAAGCGGTTCCGCGATCACAAAAGCATCCGGGGCGTTCGGCGTGTCTTGCACGTTGCCGAGACACCGTCGGGCCATTGTCTAGACAAGGCGTTTGTGGCCGGTGTGCGATTATTGGGCGAGTTGGGTCTACACTTTGAGTTCTGCGTTCGGCACGGCGATTTGCCTGACTGTATCAAGTTGGCCGACGAGTGCCCTGGAACGCGGTTCGTGCTGGATCACCTCGGGAACCCCGACCTGAAGAAGCACGACCAGTGGAAAAAAGATCTCGCGGAGTTAGCCAAACGCAAGAACGTGATGGCGTGCAAAGTATCAGGGATTGTAGTATCGGCAGAACCGCTTAAGTGGACAGCCGCGGACCTCGCTCCCGTTGTGAACCATACCCTCGACACATTCGGCCCTGATCGGGTGATGTTCGGTAGCGATTGGCCCGTCTGTCTGCTCACGGCAACGATTGCCAAATGGCTCGGAGCCTTGCAAGAGATTGTCAAGGAACGCAAAGCCGCTGATAATCGCAAGTTATTCCACGATAACGCGGCTCGGATTTATCGAGTATAAGCCCCGATGCGGGAAGGAAATCCAGCGAGCGGGGTGTTGACACGCCCCGCTCACCAAGCTCTGACGGTTCGTGCGAATCGCGTTTCTTCTCTCTCCTCACTCCGCGTTGAAGTTGGCGATGAAATCGTCGAACGCCTTCTTCTTGGCGTGCTCGTCGGCCTTGTGCTTCTCCAACATCTGCTGAAGTTTTTCGATCTGTTCTTCCTGATCGTCGAGTTTCTTGAGATACTTCTTATACACCTGGGCCGTGTTAGGCGTGGCCTTGATGTTTTCTCGTAGCCGCATCTGATCATCCGTTATGACTTTTAATTGTCGGGACAGGTCGGCCGCTTCGCGTTGGGACGCCATCAGAGCCAGCCGTAGGGTCATCGCCTGTTCCAGCCCCTTCTTCAGACTCGCGGACACCAGCGGTTGCGAGGCGAAAAAGCGGAGGCGTTCGTCGCTTTCGCTGCTAATTTCAATGCGTTGCATTTCGTCGCGTTCTTCGGTCACGGTCAGATCGGCTGTCTTGGTCGCCGGCACCTTGACCTCGAAGCGATAGACATCCGCTGCCGTTTCCGTCGGTTTGTCGCCGATCAGTTTGAAGTTTTTATCGATAGCCTGTTCGACGAGGACAACTCGCTCTTCCTCGGTGCGGTTCTTGATTCGATAAATCCGGGTGCGTTTAACTTTGCTTGTCGCCTGCAATACACCTTTGACTGCCTTGAACGACAGATAACGACCCGAGTCGGTGGACGCACTCGGGTTAACTTCTGTGCCCAGGTCAACCGCATAGCTCACGAGCCGTTCCTCGTTGGGCTGCAAGTCGTTGATGATGGCATCGCCCGCATACGAACTCCCCTCGAAGATGGTGATAGGACCTTGCATCAGATGCACACCCGAAATGTTCTTGAAGCGTAGCCCCAACAAAGGAAATTTAGGCTGGACTTGCTGGTTATAGATGCTCACCCGCTTGGCCTCGACATCCTTGCCGACGATGGGCAGTAACGCGGACTTTTGCCGCGGCAAGGTCACGGGCTTGTCGATGGCATATTGGAAGTAGTCGCCGAGTTTCGCAGCCGTCGCGGCCGTAGTCACGCCTTGGCTCAGGTTCATGTTCTGCGCCAGATTTTGTTGCATGAAGAAAACTTCCTTATCTGCATCTGCTTTTTCATTGAGGCGTAACGCTTCGTCACGTTTGCGCGGAGCCTGTTCCTTCTTCTGTTCAG
>RGDT01000425.1 GCA_009918525.1 Planctomycetia bacterium | reverse complement strand
CGTTTCGACGCCACGCTGAGCTTGAAGTGGAATCTCACGGAATTGACGAAAACGGATTTCAATCGTCAGCGTGCCCGGCATCGGCTGGCTCAGACCCAGTATGCTTTGCACGAACTGCGAGGGAAACTAGCGTTCGGTGTTCAAGAAGGAAAGGATATGGTTCTGCACGGACGCGAACAGATCGGCCTAGCGACTACGCAAATTAAGGACTCCAGCGAAAGTTATCGTCTCAGTGATCGACGCTTGGAAGATGGTGTACCCGGAGCATCGGCCACGGATGTGATGATGGCGATTCGCGGGATGGAGCAGGCGTATTATAATCATCTCCTGGCCATCAGCGCGCATAACAAAGCTCAGATTCGGCTAGTGCTATTGCTCGGGACCGGTCCCACAAGTTCGAAGGTAGTTCCCAGTGGGGGAGCCGACTCAGGCTCGGTTTTGCCTTCTCCCCAGGAAATGAAACTGCCAAACAAAAATCAGCCAAAATAATTATTTCTCTATTTGCTTTTTTCACGGAAGGAAATAAATTAAATGACATTATTGATGAAAGTCGAGTCGCGTTATCAAATTAACGTATAAGTAGCTGGTTTCATCGGGGTCGCCCCATGTTTAACACGGCAGTTTTCTACGATATCGAAAACCTTCTAGGCGGTTATAATAACCCTTATCGTGGTGCTGCGAACTTGCGGTTGAAGGACATTTTGGAAAGGCTCAGGGAGACGGGCTCTCTTGGTCGTATTGCTGTTCATCGTGCTTATGCGAACTGGAGCGACTCGCGTTTGTCATCGATGCGGCATGAGATCAATGAATTGGGCATCGATCCCATTCAAGTATTCGGTTTCAGTACTTTCTCGACCAAAAATGCCGCCGACATCCAGCTAGTTATTGATGCCATGGACATTGCCCATCTTCGTCCATCGCTAGAAGTGTTTGTCATTGTTTCGGGCGATGGCGGTTTTGCTTCCCTAGCCAAAAAACTACACGAGCACGGCCGAACCGTCATCGGTGCGTCTTACAAGAGCGCTGCCAGTACGGTATTACGGGCGGTATGCGATGAATTTGTGACCATCCCTGAGCCGGAAGACGACGATAGGACCCGTATGCGATTGTCGCCCGCGATCGGCACGGACGATGGCGCGGTCAATCCAATCGTTCATCGCATGTTGCGCGATATCCGTCGGATCGATAACACCTCGTTCAACGAAATGCTCGATAAAGTGCGGGAGATTCTTAGTTGGTACGCAGCTGACGCGACTTGTCGTGACGATTTGGAAAAGACGGGAATCCATCTCTCCGGCATTGGCCAGACGTTCAAGCATATGATAACCGGGTTCGATGTTTCGCGTTTTGGATTTTCAAAGCTGTATCAGTTCCTACAGTTCGCCTGTTTCGGCACTGAATTGGCAGTCTGGCAACCTCCTAATGAATTGCCGATGCTGGTACTCCGAACGGTCACGACATTTCAAGACAAGCTCTTACCAGACATCACCCACGATCAGCTGCATTCTGTGGATGGTTATAGGGCCATTTTGGAGAAAGGCGGGCCATCGATCCGTTTGCCTGCTCCTGAAATTCTGCAAGTGGTTGCTGATCATCTCTGCAGCCAACCTGCTCGCGGTGTGCCGTTTGCCGTGATTCTTGAGCAAGCGAAGGTCTGTCTACCTGCATACTCGTTGGACGACATCAAGCCCGCACTGTTTTCCTTTGTCAACGCTCAAGCCTTTGATCGCGTTCCCAATGGGTTGCCGTTGAAAGATCAGGTATTGACCCTCCAGAGCAGTATGGGAACATCCGACAATCTGATTGAAATTCTTCGAGTAACGGCAGAGCAGAAAATTGCGTCGATTTTGGGCGAAACAAAACTTGATGTTTTCAACGCCCTTTGGTTGACCGGCACGCAGACAGGATCAAGCACACCGGGCGACGGGAGTGACGACCTCCATTCTTAATCTTTTCCTGGCGTACGGGGTGCATTAGCACCTTGATTCGGCAGCCTAGAAAACCATCAACCCGCAAACCGACGCATGACCAATGCGGCATTTTGACCGCCGAAGCCGAAACTTGTGGAAATACCCAATTTGACGGATATTTCGCGAGCCTGATTAGGTACGTAATCCAGATCACAGGCCG
>RGDT01000424.1 GCA_009918525.1 Planctomycetia bacterium | reverse complement strand
GTCGGCGTCAATGGAGGAGAAGATGGCGGAGAGAGCAGGGTCTTCGCGTTGGAGTTGAAGCATGGCTTCTTCAGATCGCGGCCATACAACAGTGCTAGTCATGATTCCGGAATTGGCAGCGTATAATTGAGCTAATTTGTTGACGCCAGTTGCGCCTTCTACTTTTACAGGATACGCGTCTTCAGCTTCGGAGGGTTCACCGTCTGCAGGACGTCGGTAGCAGGCAACACAGCGGGCGGCAACGTCGAAATAGACGTGAACGACTTCATACACGCGATGAGTTCCAGGGTGAGCGTAGTGTTGGCCGACAAGATGTTGGTATCGTCGCGCTAAGTTATGGTTACTGGTGCGGTGGTCTTCGAATTGGCGGGCGGTGACTGGTTGAAGTATTTGGGGACCTTTGGATTGTTGGGTTTCGAGACGTAGAGCGTTCCGACGAAGACGATTGGCTTTTAAGCGTTGTTGCTTCTGGAGGCGTTGTTCCTCGAGTGATACGGGCGGTGGGTTGGCGTTGGCTACAGGATTGTCAGGGGCACTTGGTTCGTCGGCGACAACAGGAAGTATTGGAGCGGGGGCCTGTGTTGGGTATGGAGTTCCGCGGCGTTGATTGCGGTCACTGGTAGTTGTAATGAAAGTTCGTTGATCAGCGGTGATAGTTGGAGTCTGGCCGGCACGTTTAAGACGTCCTTTGCGTGGTATTCGGTGAGTGGTTGGGAGAGTCGTGTTAGTGTCAGTACGTTTGGTTTGTCGTCGGTTAGTGCGGAAAGAATAGTTTCCGGCGTGCGCAATGGCGGAGTCACTGTCGTGGTCGCTGTCGTTGGAGTTGGAGTGAAGATGAGTTGAGGCGATGTCGAAATCGAGTTGACCAGAATGACAGAGTGATTGTCGCTCTTCGCTGTCGGCACTTACTGGCAGTGGTCGATAGGAGGTTGCGCCGGTGTATCGGTTGATGAGCTCCATGTAGATGACGTTGTTGGGAAAGGAAATATAGTTGACGAAAGTTGGAGTGGTAATGGTGGAGTCATACTCGACGTAAGAAGGTACTGGAGTGGTGTTGGTGCTAATGATGCGGGATCCTTGTGGTGAAGCGATGTCGCGAACGGTGCCAAAGGGGGATGGTATTGGGACAGTGCAGGAATTAGGCAACCGCTGAGGTGTCGTGATCGATACAGTGTTGGCGAAAGTAGGTGGTGAACCAAGTGGCGGTGAGTCTTTATCGTGGTCACGATCAGGGAGAGAGTCGGCTGGTTGAGCTAAGACATTGTCTGCGTGGTTTGGAAATAATAGCCGAGGATCCGGTGTGTAGTCAAGGTAGTCAAAATCAGTACACATATTGTTTATGAGCTGTGAGGCTTGTTTCATGGTTTCGGGATGTTGTTCTTGAAGGGCGAGAAGGTTGCGAAGGTCTTCGTCTTGAACATCACCAAAACTTGGTAAGGGGACCGTGAGCTCGTCGACCGAGTCAGTGAACCGGAATAATCGTGAGAGAGCATCAGCGTCGAGATGCGCGGAGCCTTTGGTGAAGATAACGTTGAAGGTGAAGCCTTGGAGGTCGAGGATGTAGGTCATGATTCGTCGGTTAGCAGTTGTTGCGGGAGCGGTTACAAGTTAGACAAGGGCTTGATGATCTACATAAACATCAAAAGTGATGCCGTTGTCCAAGTCTGTGGCGAAATGCATGATGATGTCGTGCATTGCCATCGCTTCGATTTTTGTTACACTGTAGGCGCGCTCCGTTTCGGTCAATAGTCGGCTGAAGTAGGCGACAGGATGGAGATACTGACCGTCTTTTTGGAGGTTGGTACGAGGTGGTCCAGCGTAGGGAGGGCGCACTCGAGAGAGTTGGTTGAGCGAGCCGCCGATACCGCGTCCGTGTACGAGACAGGCGTCGACGTGAATGATAAACTTTTTCGAGGGGTCAGGAAGTAGTAGCAGGGGAGCCGAAGAGAGAACTTGCTTGATGCGACGGACAATGGCGCCATGGATCTCATCTTGCCAGTCGTCCATTCGTCCACCGACGCGATTGAGATCGTGAAGTGAGGCGAGCAGACTGGAAAGCTTCGGAATGTAGTCGCGGTTGTAGATCATAAGTCCGATGAAGGACCCGACCTGTATTTTCGTTTTAAAATG
>RGDT01000423.1 GCA_009918525.1 Planctomycetia bacterium | reverse complement strand
CATGGATTCCTTTGCGATCGTGAAGCGGAAGGATGAGGAGGCGAACGAGGCGTATCGGACGCGGGCCAACATACAGGCACGCTGGTTGTGATTTATGCATCGCCCAGCCGAGATCGCCACACGACTTAAGGCCAAAGCCCAAAGAGCGGCACATTACCCTATTCTTTCACCGCACGTAACCGGCACCCTGCAACTTCGCCGCAGCCCGTACACCCTCCCATGCACCCAACTACAGCCGCAATAGATAGCCTTGGGGACTTAATCCAAAAAGTAAAGCTTATCCGCAGCCAATGGACTGGCGGACAGCGCCCCCAAGAAGAGCTTTGGTTCCGAGGACAGGCCCGTCTTTCCGATACACTGACCCCAACGCTTTACCGAGATGCGTCCTTACGTAGCGGCTTTCACTTAAAAGAGAATAGCCTTCTCGCGGACTTCAGGTTGCAGGCCAAATCGCTAACGACCTCCCCAAGCTCCGCCGAACTGGAGAAGTGGTTCTGGTATGTCACTGCCCGCCACCATAACCTTCCCAGCCGCTTGCTTGACTGGTCCGACAACGTGCTTATAGCATTGTACTTTGCACTAGAATCGGCTTGGAACAGCATCGACAAGACAACGTGGACCAAGTACCGAGACGCCGCGCATCGCGCCGCCACGAAGGCGGAACCACCGGCAATTTGGGTTCTTGAAGCAGCCTCCCTTAATCGCGCTTCCCAAGGGATAAGCGCTATCTTGTCCTTTGAAACAAAAGAGAAATGCCTTCCGTCTTATTACCCCGAGCCTGGATTAATCAAGGAGACGAAATACAACCGCTACCCCATAGCACTGTACCCCGCCAGAAGTACTCCCAGGGTTCACTCCCAGCGGTCCTACTTCACTCTGCATGGCACAGACCAACGACCACTAGAGTTTCTTGCCCGTACGAGTAGAATTAAGCGGAAGAGTGTGCTACTAGCGAGAATTCCAATTAATCCTAGTAGAATTCCTTACCTAATTGATGATTTGATTCTCTGCGGAATTGCTCCTTCGACGATCTACGCGGACCTCGACTCAATTGCTAAAACTGTCAAATGGTCTTTCATGGAACAAGGGTCTCTCGATGCCGAAAAAAGCGCCCCCAAAGCAAAACCCGAAACCTGAACCCAGCAAAGCCGTTTCTAGGCGGGAGATACGCGGTAGCGACAGCAAGAAAAAGAGATAGGGAGAATTGTTACTTCGACAAAGCTGTGCCTCTAAGCCCATGCAGGCAAGCAAGCAAATTACTGTGTCGGATCGTAGGCTGTACACAAGCACCGAATCCCAATGAGGCGCCTTACTTACAGTTCCGCCTAAACTTGATTGAGAGCCACAAGAATGGTTAACGACGTGAAAGAGAATGAGACAATCACAATTTTTGCTAAAGTCTATTCGCCGAGGTGGGGACACGACGACACCTACACGATCACTCTCACGCGAAACAAGCTATCCATATATCTTGACACGCGGGGGGCTGAATGTGTCTTGGACCAAGATGGGCAGGCTGAATGGCAGGGGTATCGTTCTGCCTCAAGCCACCCATTGCTGGCCATCCTCGCGAATGACTCCATTTATGCCCCAGCCGTTGTGCCAGAGGCTTTAGAGTGGGCTTTGGGCAAGTGGTGCCGACACGAAGCTGATCGAGTTGAAATATCGGCAGCAATTGAGGAGTTGTTTTCTTGGGTGAGCTTCACCGCACGACAGAAGCCGGCGAGTGATTTTTGGAAAGAGTATTTCTGATTCCGAGTTGGATCTCGTGACATCTTTCGGTCCGTTTAGTTCATTTTTACTACCTCACCTCCGATGTCAAAGGGGACTTTTCCCAACTTCGTCCACATTCGCGAGCGACGCAGCCGGCTGGATAGGCAGCGGGCCACGCGCCTGCCAACCGGGACTATGCCCTCTCATGCCCCTCCCCCAATTCCACGAAATCTTCCTCCCACTCCTGCGTCGCGCCGCCGACGGCCGCGAGTGGACGCTCGCCGCCCTCCGTGGCCCGATCGCGGATGACTTCGGCCTCACCGACGCCGAACGGGCGGAACTGCTCCCCAGCAGGACGCAGACCCGATTCGTGAACCGCCTCTGCTGGGCCAAAATCCATCTCGAACGGGCCGGCCT
>RGDT01000422.1 GCA_009918525.1 Planctomycetia bacterium | reverse complement strand
CCGAAAACCGCCTAAAACAGGTCCGTACAATTTCATAACGTATACAGACGTATACTATTTGCGATGATTTTGTGCACGTGAGAACAGGAGTATCCAAAAAATCCACAGAAGACAGAAAATACCCCTCTGTGGGGGTGGCGCTAGCGATCGTTTGCGCGTACAACTCCCCACATGAGCAACTCACAAAGGCCAAGAGTCCATGTCGCGACCGTCACACGCGTGGTGAACGGGAAGACCTATGTCTCCCACCTCCTGCGCCACACCTACCGCGAGGGGGGCAAGGTAAAGAACCGGACCGTCGCTTCACTGACTTGCCTTCCGCCAGACCTCATTGAGTTGATTCGGCGACGTCTTCGAAGCGACAACCCGGTCGAAGTTTCGAACGACGGAATGGATGTCACACGAAGCCTGCCGCACGGACATGTCGCCGCCGTGCTGGGCACCATTCGTAAGCTGGGCCTCGACAAGGTCATCAGCTCGACACCTTGCCGACAAGCCAAAATCATCCTCGGCCTTCTCGCGATGCGGATCATCGCGCCAGGTTCGAAACTGACGCATCTCACCGCCATGCGCGAGGCTTCCGCTCAAACCACGATAGCCCAAGAGCTTGACATCCAAGACCTCGCGACTGCCGAGATTTACGACGCATTGGATTGGCTGCTTGCGCGACAGGTGCGCATTGAAAACAAACTCGCGAGGCAGCAACTCGCCGAGGGCGCATTGCTCATGTACGACGTCAGTTCGAGCTATTACACGGGTAGCGAGTCAAGCCTGATTAAGCATGGGTATAGCCGCGATGGCCGACCGGCCGATCCCCAAATCGTCTATGGACTTCTTTGCGCTGCGAATGGTTGTCCCGTGGCAATCGAGGTTTTTCCAGGAAACACGGCGGATCCTAAATGTTTCTCCTCCGAAGTGCGAAAGGTGACCAAGCGATTTAAACTCGGAAAGATTGTTTTCGTTGGCGACCGGGGAATGATCACCAGCGCCAGAATCAACGATCAACTCAAGGATGCCGAGGGATTAGATTGGATCACAGCTCTACGTAGCGTCGACATTCGTCTGCTCGCGGACGAAGGCACTGTGAACAAGAGCGTGTTCGACGCCAGCGACCATAAGGAAGTGTCCTCTAAAACATTCCCTGGCGAACGATTGATTATATGCCGCAACGCGGCTTTAGCGGAGGAGCGACAACGCAAACGTGCCGCGCTACTCGCGACGACGCAGGAGAAGCTTGATGCGATAGCCAAATCCGTCGCTCGAACAACCAATCCGCTGCGTGGCAAAGACAAGATTGGACTGCGGATCGGACGCGACACAAAAACGTCGAAAATGATGAAGCACTTCGAGTTAACCATCGAAGACGATGCTTTCTCGTATAGATTGAAGGAGCAGTCGATAGCGCGCGAGGCTGCGCTGGATGGCATCTATGTGATTAGGACAAGCGTTCCCATCGATACTTTGTCAGCCGAGCAAACCATCGGCGGGTATAAAGGATTGTCTCGTGTCGAGCGAGCCTTCCGCTCGATGAAGACGACGCAAATCGAGCTTCGGCCAATCTACCACTATAAAGACGACCGCATCCGGGCACATGTCTTACTGTGCATGCTCGCCTACTATGTTGAGTGGCATATGAGAAGGTGCCTCCGCCCAATTCTATTCGAGGATCATGACCCAGAGGCCGCCACCGCCAAACGCCAATCAATCGTTGCCAAGGCGCAGCGTTCAGATGCGGCCGTGTCGAAAGACCGAACGCGGACAACGGAAGATGGCTTGCCCGTCCAGAGCTTTCGAAGCCTTCTCAAGGATCTCGGCACCATTTGCCGTAACACGATTCAGATTCGCGGTGTGCCGGAGGGGCGATTCAACGAGGTCACCCAGCCAACGGAGCTACAAAAGAAAGCGTTCGCGCTGCTAGGTATCGAATTGAACGCCTAGCGAGCTCGAAGACAGAAGCTCGAATTTCGAATTTGCCAAAAACTCGCGTTTCCCGCGTGGAATACGCGAGTTTTTTCTTTTGCGAGCCCAAAAAGTTCGGATTAACCTTATGTACGACGGACATCTTGTCCGTCGAGAGCACGTCGATCCGGCCACTTGATAGCCAATCGCCCGCTCGAACATCAATTAACC
>RGDT01000421.1 GCA_009918525.1 Planctomycetia bacterium | reverse complement strand
TGACGCGGGGGACAAAAGTCGTCTTGTGGCGTCAAAACGACTTCAATTCATTGAACAACGACGTGTTCTTCGAGGGATGGGCCGGGCAAGAATGCCCGGGCTAGTGCGTTTGTGAGTGAATCAAATCAGCAGGGTGCGAGTCCCTGTCAGGAGGTTAGAGTTTGAAACTGTAGCTGACCGAAACTGCGTCGTCGCGAGGCGGGGTGGAGAGCATCGGGAGGCGAACGGGCGGTCCGAAACGAAAGTGAACTCGATTCGGCCTGTTGTCGCGGCGAGCCTGCTAGCTAAAGGCGAAGCCGAAGTGCCATACAGAATCTCGCGAGGGATCGATCTCTGCCGGAAGGCAGAGATCCGTGGTTGAACCGAGACATGAAACACAAACTCATGATGTCTTGGGCGGCAGGGGGTGGTTGGAGTCGGAACGTCCGGAAGGTTTGATTCATAAAGCAAAGAGACCTGTCTGAGCGACTGACTCAGGCAGGAGTCAGAGGAACCATAGTAGCAACGAAACTGAGTAATTTCGGTGGAGCGAAGGGTTCCAGGAAGATGGAAGGCGTAATGACCCGACGAACGGAAGACACACCGGCGGCAGTGCCGCTGGCTCAACAAGCCGGAGCCGCTGACCTTCATCCGTTGTGGATGACAGCGAAACCGTGCGTCTGGACAACGCGCATGTTGACGACTCTGATTACAGGAGTGGAAGGAGGCAAATGGTTTCGCCTGATTGATAAAGTCTTTTCCGAACGCAACCTGTTTACTGCGTTTCAGCAGGTCGCAAAGAATGACGGAGCCCCCGGCGTCGATCATGTCAGCGTCACCGAATTTGGTCAGCAGATTCCAGAGAACATCTGGCAGCTGGCCGATTCGCTGAAAGCAGACACTTATCGTCCCTCGGCCATTCGTCGCGTTCACATCCCCAAACCCGGCACGAATGAGACTCGTCCATTGGGCATTCCCACGGTGCGGGATCGCATCGTGCAGGCGGCGCTTGTGAACGTGATCGAACCGATCTTCGAACGTGACTTTGCGGAACACAGTTATGGATTTCGTCCGAGACGTGGTTGCAAAGATGCCTTGCGTCGCGTGGATCATCTGCTGAAGGCAGGCTTTGTGCATGTCGTTGATGCAGATTTGAAAGCGTACTTTGATTCGATCCCTCACGACCAGTTGCTGGCTCGACTGAAGACAAAGATTGCTGACGGCCGCGTGCTGTCGCTGATCGAGTCGTTTCTGACGGCCGGCATTCTGGACGGTATGGACGAATGGACTCCGGCTTCCGGAGCCCCACAAGGGGCTGTTCTGAGCCCCTTGCTGAGTAACGTTTATCTTGATCCTCTGGACCATTTGCTGGCGGACGCTGGCATTGAAATGGTTCGGTATGCCGACGACTTTGTTGTCCTGTGTCACACGCGCGAAGCTGCCGAAGCGGCTTTGCTGATGATTCAGTCGTGGGTGGCTGACGCCGGACTCACGCTGCATCCGACGAAGACGCGGATCGTGGATTCTCGCCAGGAGAGCTTTGCGTTTCTGGGGTTCGAATTCCGGGGCGAGCAACACTGGCCTCGCAAGAAGAGCCTTCAGAAGCTTAAAGACAGTCTGCGCAGCAAGACGAAACGTACGTCGGGAGAATCGCTGCAGTGCGTGATCGTGCAGCTGAACCAGACGCTCCGCGGCTGGTTTGGGTACTTCCAGCACAGTAGTTATCGAAGTGTGTTTCAGGATCTCGATCAATGGCTTCGCGGACGACTTCGCAGCATCCTGCGAAAACGCCGCGGTGGCCGCGGTCGAGGTCGAGGGAACGATCATCATCGCTGGCGAAATCGCTACTTCGCTGATCTTGGGCTGTTCAGTCTTGTCGCAGCCCATGCCTCAGCCTGTCAATCCTCACGAAGGTAAGACCATCAACCGGAGAGCCGGATGCGGGAGATCCGCCAGTCCGGTTCGGAGGGAGGGGGGAGCCGAACTCAATCGGTCCTCCCTACCCCTATCCTTTTTGTGCTCGGCGTCATTCCTGCCCGGCATGGCCCCGAAAAACCGTAGCCTGGGCTTTAGCCCGGGTGAGTTCCCCGCACGAGCCTCCCGTAGCCCGGTGATTCCTGACGCCGAGGACAAAAAGGATAGGGGTAGGGAGGACCGATTGAGTTCGGCTCCCCCCTCC
>RGDT01000043.1 GCA_009918525.1 Planctomycetia bacterium | reverse complement strand
GCACAAGTGGTTAGCCCAGGGGTTCGAGGTTGGGGCGCTGCTTGTCCGCGATCCGAAAGCCTTGGAACGTGCGTTCACTCTCCGACCTGAGTATCTTGAGGATGTTGCTCCTCAAGCGGGCGAGGTGAACTTTTGCGATCGAGGCATTGCCTTGACGCGGCGATGCCGGGCGTTGAAGGTTTGGCTATCGGTGAAGGTGCTGGGGCTGGGCTGGTATCGGCGGATGGTCACACACACCCGGACGCTGGCGCGGTATGCGGCGCATGTACTGAGCGAGGCAGGGTTTGAGGTAGTGTCGGTGCGGATGAGTATTGTCTGTTTTACCCGCCCGGGCCTGGACGATGATGGGCATCGCACAATGCTCCAGCGAGTGAGGCAGAGCGGTGAGGCGTTTTTGTCGTCTACCCGGTTGGGTGGGCGGGTTGTTCTGAGGTTTTGTTTCGTCAACTGGCGAACGACTGCGTCAGACGTGGACCAAGTGATTGGTTTGCTCCGTTGATAGATTAGCGTAAGTTTGCACTGGCAATAGGGCTTCTAGCGGAATGGTCGGTTATTGGGAAGTTGTGGAAAATTTCTCTTGCTTTGCATTGGCGAGATCGGTTACAAGAGTTTTTGTCATGCCACCGGGCATGAGAGGATCTCGAAGACGCATCGCGTCCTCCGGTAGGATGCCGGGCTAGGTGACAGATACCTTAGGTCGATTCCGCGTTCTGATTCGTTGTGAATCGGATCGTTAGGGAATGTCTGTTCTCCGGAGGGAGAATGGGCGGTGAAGGTCACTCGACTTGCCAGGCCACCCGGACAAAAGGATTCCATCTCATGCAACTTTTCACTACCCGTACCAACGATAAAATTCTGCTACCCGATATCGAAGCCACCATCGAAGTCGTGGCCGTCGAGACGGACGGTGTACGCCTCGGTATCTCGGCCCCAGAAACAATCCGCGTCGTCCGCGAGGGGCGCAGCGATCGCCAAAACTGGAAGCCGGAAGTCGGCGAAGAACCCGCCTCGTCGTCGGACATTCAACGGATGATCGACAAACGGTTGGAAATCGCCCGCGAAGGTCTCAACGAACTTCGTGAATATCTTCGCGCCGGTCAGGAGGATGACGCCCGACTCATCCTCGAAAAAGTAGACGAAGACCTCCACTTGCTCCGCCGCCGTGTCCGCCGCGAGTTCCAAAAGGCCGATTCCCTTTCCTGCGGCGTCTGATCCCCTCTGGGCCGGAAACATCAGCGACGGCGTCCCGAAACTGGCCTTCGCTGATGTCTCCGGCTTCGACAGAGACGTTCTCTTTCGTCCATCCCACCCCTACAATTGTTTTATGCCCTAGGGTGTTACTCATGCGCCTGCGCGGCCGACATTATCGCACGAACCAAACCGTTGACGTTGTCGTCTCCGCCGGCGTCATTACCTCCGTCGAAACGCCCCACGGCAGGCCCGACCATCAGGCCCAATGGATTTCGCCTGCTCTCTTCGATCTCCAAATTAACGGCGCGATGGGTAAAGCCTTCGGGTCTCCCGCTCTGAATGCTGACGACGTTCACGCCGTTGTATCTCGCTGTCGCCTGCATGGCATTTCCTCCTTGTGTCCCACCCTCATCACCGGCGCGTTCGATGCCATCACTCACGGCATGAACGTCTTACGCCGGGTCTGCGAATCGTCTGCGGGCATGGCTCACGCGATGCCGTGCTTTCATCTGGAGGGTCCGTACATCAGTCGCGAGGACGGGGCACGTGGTGCTCATCCGCTCGCCCACGTTCGCCCGCCGGATGATGACGAATTTCGCCGTTTTCAGGACGCCGCCGGCGGTCGGATTCGCCTCGTGACACTGGCCCCCGAATCGCCCGGCGCGTTGACCTTCATCCAAAACCGCGTTCGTGAAGGCGTCGTCGTCGCCATCGGCCACACCTCCGCCACTCCGCAACAAATACGCGATGCCGTCGCCGCCGGAGCGCGCCTCTCGACTCACCTAGGCAACGGCTCTCATTCCATGTTGCCGCGACATGCCAACTATCTGTGGGAGCAACTGGCCGACGACCGTTTAACGGCCAGTGTGATTGCCGACGGTCATCATCTGCCCGACGCACTGCTACGTTGTTTTGTGCGCGTCAAAGGGCTACAACGGCTGGTGCTGACGTGCGACGCTTCGAGCCTGGCGGGGTGCGATCCGGGTATTTATCGCGAGTGGGGCCAGGACATCGAAGTATTACCCGGTGGGAAAGTGATCGTGCCGGGTACGCCGTTTCTGGCCGGGTCGGGCGTGTTTCTTGATGCTTGTGTGGCCAAACTCGCCTCGCTCGGCGAGATGCCCTTGGCCGACGTGCTGGATGCGGCCTCCGCCAATCCACGCGCTTTGCTCGGTCTGCCGAGTGTCACACTAACGCCGGGTTCGTCGGCCGATGTGAACCTTTACGAGTCCGATCCGTTCCGCGTCGTGCATACGGTCGGCGGCCCTGGGTCGTTGTGAGGTGCTGTCATGCGTCTAGCTCTGGCGTTGTTGGTGCTGGTGCCGGTCGTCGTCGCGCAACCCAAGAAAGGCGACGACGCACCGAAGGTGTTGATGGCCTTACCCTTTGGTATCCCGGCTGGCCGGACGACCCGTGTCGAGTTACGCGGGCTGCGTTTGGACAACGTCCGCGACGCCAAGACCGCCGCCGGGCCGCTCAAGTTGCTGAACAAGGGTAAGGTTACTGTGCCGAATCAACAAGACGCCTCCAAGGTCGGCGATAGTCGCCTACAGCTCGACGTGACGGCCCCGACGACCGGCGACGCGATCGACGTAACCCTAACGACCGCCGACGGCCGCACGACGATGCACCGCCTAGGCATCGACCCGACGGCGTTGATCGCCGAGAAAGAGCCGAATGACAGTTTTCGGCAAGCGCAAGAGGTGCAGCCGGGCCAGACCATCGCGGGAGCGATCGAGCGGGCGCAGGATGTGGACGTGTACCGGATGGAGGTGAAAGCGGGGCAAACGATACGGGTAGAGGTCCGGGCGGCGCGATGGGGCGGGGCGTTGGATGCCTTCTTGTCGGTGTATGATGCCGCAGGGCAATTAATCGACAGTTGCGACGACATCAAAGGTTCGACCGACGCGGCCATCGACTTCAGAGCTAGTCGCGATGGGGTGTATTACTTCGTGGTAAGCGACGCCAACGACCAGGGCGGAGTGACACACGCCTATCGTTTGCACGTGGAACGTCTCGCGAGCAAGTGAGAATCGAGCCGGTGGATGATGATGGTCGGGGCGTTCGCTGTCCCTGATGTTTTCGGCCCGGTGCGACGACTGAGCCGAAAACGCCGGCACTGAGGAAAGCACAGTGATGGTGTTACAGCTGTTTTAGATTTTCTTTGGCTTTTTCATTCCCATGCTGTATAGCCTTCTCATACCAGCGACGAGCTTCCTTTTTGTCCTGTTTGACGCCCATACCGTAATGATACAGCCACCCTATATTGTTCATGGCGGTACCATTGCTCGCATCGGCCGCTTTGCGATACCACTTCATGGCCTCGGTGTAGTCTTGAGCAACACCCCAGCCATTATGATATAGCCAACCAACGTCATTCATGGCCAAGCCATTGTTAGTGTCGGCGGCTTTACGATACCACTTTATGGCCTCGGTATAGTCCTGGGTGACGCCATGACCATACTGATACAGCCATCCAATGTTTCGCAAGGAAGTACCATCCCCCGCATCAGCCCCTTTGCGATACCACTTCATGGCCTCGGTGATGTTTTGAGCAACACCCCAGCCATTATGATATAGCCAACCAATGTTATTCATGGCCAAGGCATTATTAGTGTCGGCCGCTTTACGATACCACTTTATGGCTTCGGCATAGTTGGCGGTACCATTGCCCGCATCGGCCGCTTTGCGATACCACTTCATGGCTTCGGCATAGTCTTGAGCAACACCGACGCCTACTTCGTGACAGACACCAAGCAACAACATCGCTTCCGGCACGCCTTGTTTGGCGGCACGTTCCCAGTCCGAGATAACATCAAGCTGTTTTTCCAGCCATCGTTTTGTCCCATGACCTTGGTTCAGCACTTTCAATAATTCTTGGTAACTCCTCTGAATGTCGGAGGAAATGCTCGGTGTATTTACTCTCGGGCTCGATCCGCTGGTCGATCCCGGAGACGACGTAGACGGTAGGCTCTCTCGCGCGATGATCTCATTGATTTCCTGACCGTCCGCCGGGCGGCGGCTTGGCTCGCGGGCCACACAGCGCTTGATCAATTCAATGACCCACTTCGGCGCGGCACGCTCCTTTAATTCCTCTTCAAGGTCCACTCCCGGTGCCGCGTCCAGTTGGCCGGTGAGCATCTGATAGGCGATTACTCCCAACGCATGAACATCGTCTCGTGGGTCGAGCAATCGCGATCCTTTCTTCTGTTGTGGGCTGGCGTAGATCGGCGTGTGCGATCCACGTAGGCAAGTCGCTATCACTGCACCCTGGCTCTGACTCAGTCCCCGTTCGTTGTCGATAGCACGCGCTGACGATACCGCGCCGATGCCGAAATCCGATATCAGCACCTTCCCCGTTCGCGATTCCACCAAAATATTTGATGGCTTCAGATCGCGATGGACAATCTTTGGTTGCAAACGATGAAAATAGCCGATGGTACGGGCAAGCGTGGAGAGAGCGGTGGTGACTTTCGCCAGCCGATCGCTCGGGGCGAGGCTTTGCCAGTGGTGAATATGGGTCGAAAGGTCGCCACCGTCGATATATTTGAAGCGAATCCAGGGTATCGGGTCGCCGTCGGCCCAGAGATCCTGGAGCGGCACAATCCCGTCGTGTTCGCCCTCGGCCAACAAGCGATTGAGCACGTCTCCTTCGTTGAGCAACGAAAATTCCTTATCGGTTAATCCATTGCCGATCTTGAGCGCTCCAAACAAATTGGCGGCCCGTGTACTCTGCACTTTCCACACTTCGCCGAACCCGCCCACGCCGATCAACTCGACGAGACGCCAACCGCGCAACCAGGGCGGATTGTCGCCGGGCTTGAACCGCGACAACCGCACAGGCAACAGCCGGACGATATCCTGTTCATCGTGAATCTGAAAGTTTTTGGGCAGCGAACGGCCGCTCGGGTCTTCCGGGCGACTGAGCGAGGTGCGAATACTCGCCGGAACCACCGACACAATCCGCACGATATGCCCTTGCAACTCGGGATCGTCGGTAACGGCTTGGGCCTCCTGCAACCCCGCTTGCTTGGCCGCCTCGAAGGTCGCGCTGGCCGCCTCCTCGATTTCCTGATGAAGCTTGGCCTGCTTGTTGTCCTCACGTATCTCGTTCCAGATATCCACGCCAATCTTGCCAAGATAGTTGACGGCTGCAAACCCCGTTGGGTCCATGCAGGCAAGGGCGACATCTCCCAGACCTTGTTTGGCTACAGTGCGAGCGATGCGAGCGAAAAAGCGATAAACCACGGCGATCCCTTTCGGATGAAGCGTAATCAGAGAGAGAGGGGCGCTATGCTGATTATATCTCCCTCTATTGTATTCTATGTGTCAATCCCTAGGGCAGCGGAGAGTTGTCGATTAGGGGCAAAATATCAGGAATCGGCCAGCCGACAACCATGATCACGCGGGCCACGGCCGGTGGGAAAGATGCTACCGTTTCGCCGCGTAGCGTGGCAAATTACAAATTGGCGCGTCACTGGTCCAAGTGAAACGAGCGGATTTTGGGCCAGCAGAAGAGAACAGAGCGGTGACACGAGTCAACCACCCACCAACTGATAGAAGGAGCGAATTGCTTCGAGGCGCGAAAACGCCGTTTAGCGGAGCAGCAGTCAAAGCTCGCTCTGGCGGCATAACGGTCTACACTTGCTCGCCTGGAACCATTACGTTAATTATTGTATCCACGCTGAACCTGAGCCAGCGAGTCCATCTCCATTCGTGAAATAACTTTGCCGGCGGTGGGTCGTTTCGCGGTCCTGTTGTTGGCTTGTTGAACTCTGTGTTCGGGTTCTACCAGCAGACAACCGACATCCATAAGATTAGAATAATGAAATCTTTGATCCGTATCGGTATCCTGCTGTCCGGTTCCGGCACCACGTTGCAGAACCTACTCGACCGAGAAGTGGCACGGGTAGCCTGCGTCGTCTCCAGTCGGGCCGATGCCTTTGGTGTGGAGCGTGCACGCCGAGCCGGTATTCCGACGACGATTGTCGAGCGCAAGGCATTCGGTGACCGTGAAACATTCACTGCCGCCACGCTGGGCCCTTGTCGCGAAGCGGGAGTCAATCTGATCTGTATGGCAGGCTATTTGCAGCTTCTGACGATTCCTGGAGACTTTGCCGGTCGAATTCTTAACATTCATCCGTCCTTATTACCGTCTTTCGGTGGGAAGGGAATGCACGGTCTGAATGTGCACAAGGCGGTTCTAGAAGCCGGCGTGAAGCTGAGCGGCTGCACGGTACACTTTGCAGACAACGAGTACGACCGCGGCCCGATCGTTGTACAAAAAGCGGTGGCGGTAAGCGAAGAGGACACACCCGAGACGCTGCAAGCTCGCGTTTTCGCTGCCGAGTGCGAAGCCTATCCCGAAGCAATTGAGCTATTTGCGTCGGGGCGATTACACATCGAGGGGCGACGAGTGAGGGTCGCTCGGGTCTGATCTTGCACGAAACGCCAGTGTTGTTACGCTCGTGGACATGAGTACCTCCGCGCCTACCCCACACGCCCCCCCTGCTGTCCGTGTCATGGGCGTTGATCCCGGCCTACGAGTCACCGGGTATTCCATCATCGAAACTCGGCCGCGCGGCCCTCATATCTGCGAGGCTGGAGTGATTCGTACTATGGAAGGGACGAAGACTACTGACCTAGGAAAAAGGATTTCTGTACTGTATAATGGTATAGTTGAAGTGGTCGATCAATACCATCCTCAAACGATGGTCGTCGAACAACTTTTCGCCCATTACGATCATCCTCGTACCGCAATCCTCATGGCTCACGCGCGGGGGGTGATATTGTTAGCCGCAGCCCAACGGCGGATTCCGGTTGTTAGTTACACAGCGCCGCGAATCAAGAAATCCATTACTGGTAGCGGTCGAGCGACGAAGGAACAAATGCAACACGCCATCCGTCGGGAACTGAACCTAACCAAACTACCCGAACCTCACGACGTGGCGGACGCCCTTGCTGCGGCCCTGTGCCACTACTGCCAGACGCGTCTAATGGGGAAGGGGGTGCCGGGGCGAGCGGGATGGGTCAACGCCCCGGAAGAATCGGGGCATTGACCCACCCCGCTCGCCTTCCACCAGGGAGACAATCAATGATCACCAAAATTACGGGCATCCTCAGCCGCGTCCTGGATGAAGAAGTTCGCATCACCGCTGGCCCCTTTGAGTATCAAGTCTTGGTGCCGGAGTTCATTCGTCGCACGGTGCAGATGCGAATCGGCAAAGAAATTGCGTTTCACACCGTCCATTTTTTCGATGGCGACCCATCGCGCGGCAAGGTGATTCCCCGACTGGTCGGTTTTTTGACCGAGGATGAACTGGACTTTTTCGAGCTGTTTTGCACTGTGGACAAAATCGGCACCAAGAAAGCACTCAAGGCACTGGCACGACCGATTAAGGAAGTCGCCGACGCCATCCAACGCCAAGATTCCAAATGGCTCTCTACCCTGCCAGGAGTGGGCGCACCGACCGCCGATAAGATCGTCGCCACCCTTCGCCGCAAGGTAACGCGGTATGCGTTAGGGTCGCCCCCGCGGAGTGAGGGCGAGCCGGTCGCTGAAGGAACCGAAGCGCCGGTGGCGGTGTCGGGAGAGGTGATTGACCTGGCTTATCAGGCCTTGTTGTCCGTTGGAAACACGCCTCAGGATGCCCGCACGCGACTCGATAAAGCTCTGGCCAAAGGCTTAACGTATTGCAGCGTACAGGAACTCCTCGCCGCCATTTACTCGAAGGGCTGAGGTGACGCATGGCTCGTGAAGCAATCGTAACCGCGCAACCAGAACCCGCCCCGGAGTATGATGCCGCGCTTCGGCCTCGACTCCTGAGCGAAGTCATAGGCCAGAAGGCCATCGTCAAGCGATTGGGTATTCTGCTCAAGGCGGCCAAAAAATTTAGAGAGCCATTGCAACACATGCTATTCGACGGCCCACCGGGTTTGGGGAAGACCACGTTCGCCACCGTATTGCCCAACGAGCTAGGCACGACCGTACAAATGACGAGCGGCCCCGCGTTGTCCAAGCCCAACGATCTCATGCCGTTCCTGACGAATGCGACCGAAGGATCGGTGCTATTCATTGACGAGATTCACCGGATGCCGCGTGTGGTGGAAGAGTTTATCTATCCGGCGATGGAAGACTTTCGGGTCGATATCGTGCTGGGAGAAGGCGTCAACGCGCGGACGATCTCCATGCCACTTCAACGATTCACGCTGATCGGAGCGACCACGCGGAGCGGGATGCTGTCAGGCCCGATGCGTGACCGTTTCAAGACCCACGAACACTTGGAATTTTATTCCGTTGACGAATTAGCCCAGATCATCCGCGTCAACGCTCGCAAGCTACAGACACCCATCACCGAAGAGGCGAGCGTTGAGTTAGCCCGCCGCAGTCGCGGAACACCGCGTATCGCCAACAATCGCATGTGGTGGACGCGCTCCTATGCTGCCAGCGAAGCCGATGGAGCGATTACCTTGCCGCTCGCTCGCGAAGCCTTGGACATGGCTGAAGTCGATCGCGAAGGATTGGACCGGCAGGATCGCAAATACTTGGAGACCCTTACCGGCATCTTCAACGGTGAACCGACTGGCGTTGAAGCGATTGCAGCCACGATGAATATTGCCAGTGATACGCTGTCGAACGAAATCGAGCCGTATTTATTGCGTGAACAGTTTATCATCCGTTCGCCGCGCGGGCGTGTACCGACTCTTAAATCGTATCAGTTGCTTGGACGGATGCCCCGAAAGGAAAAGACGGAACCGCAGGGCAGCCTGTTCACGGAGTAGCAGAGCCGGACGCATCCGCGACGATGAGGAAAGTGGTGACGTCGCTGACGCTTTCGGCTCTGGTACGGCGTGTACGGGCAGAGAAGTCAACTAGGCAAAAGTTCGAGGCACGCCGCCGCGCGGATTCGACCTGAACCCGCCAAGAGCCAAGCTTTGCCTTCCAGGGATTCGCTCTTTCCTTGTCGTAGACGGTCGATGAGGCTGGCCGGTGCATGAACGCACAATCGGTGTGCGACCCGCTCCAGGCGACAAGCATCGACCTCGGCCGCAGGGAGACTACGCAGACGCGCCCAGAGTTGCCATGCCGCACGCCAAACGGCCTCTTCACACGATGCGAGTTCCTCCAATGCTCCCACATCCGGTAGCGACCAGACAACCTCGGACCCTATCGACCAGGATTCCGGCTTTGTAACATGAGCCGACACCTGCCCCGACACTTGCTCAACCAAAACCAGAAACGCCTGCTCGGCTCGATCCACGGGAATACGTGGCGAATCCATCGTGGTCGGCTCGGAAGGGGGACGAAGTAAACGTCCCACATCCAACGGGAATCCATGCCGGGTCTTCCACTCCTCGGGACGAGCGATCGCTGTCTCAATTGCCGCTAAATCGAAACGCCAACCCGAAGGAGGCGAGAAGGGTAATGACGCGGCAGGAGTCAGGGAAACAAATTGCGGCGACGGAGCATCTATAAACGCGAACGTTCGCCGTTGCGGACGACGAAGCGCTCCATCGGATCGCGTCAACATCTGCAAACCGTCACTCGTCGGTTGTAGCGATCCGGCAATGATAAGCCCTTCAAGTTCCAATTGGTGCAACACCAGTGTCATCACACCTGCCGGCAAACCGAAGCGTTCAACCAGCTCATTCACTGTACTGGAACGATAAGCCGCAAGGATGCCAAGAACCGAGCGATAGACCTGCTCTTGTGCCGAGAGTCCGGCCACTTCGACCAGAACCTCAACACGATGTATTAGGGCATGAGCGTACCACAATCGGCGGGGGCGACGAGAAGCCAGCTCATACCACCAACCGTTAAGAATGCGGCTGCCCGGAAGGGAGATCGGCTCTTCAAGCCTCATACGCTACTACCTTCGCTTCTGGTTTGGAGAGGAGAAGCACCCCTCTCTCCCCAGTCCGCCTTCTCCCCGGTTTCGCGGCTCCTTGTCGGACGCGGAAGCGGTTCGTCAGCCGGCAATACCTCCGGCCAACAGGCACAAAGCCTACGGAGCAAGTTTTGCTCACGTAGGCCGTCCTTTTCGGACTGAAACTCCAGCGATCCAAACCATGCAGCCCTACGACCCAGGGCACCCGGATCGGCGAAGATGACCACTTCTTCGGCCCCGCGGGTTAGCATCTCTGCAAGATGCTCCGGTTCGACCGCAAAGGGTACTGCTCGTGAAGCATGGCTACGGTTCATACTGATTATCGCGATAAGGCTCTCCCGGTGGCGAAACCCTTCCGGCGTAGCGATTTCCATTCGCCCCGCGTGGTTCGCCGAAAGCGGTGTTTTGGCGATCATGGCTCGCAACAAGGTCGCCTGAGCAGAGGAGGGGGTCAACACCACCACACCGACACCGCCTTTGCGATCCATCCGATCTGTAACATTCGGATCGGACAGGATGTGGGTTAAATAGTCGATAATGGCCTCCACCTCGCTCAGATTTACTATGCCCTCGCTTGGAAGGAGGGAAAGCACATCGGAAGGCAATCGAGGCGGTTCTGGTAAGTGTTGTCGGTCGCTCAAGTCGAGTTCCAGTCCAGCACCACGAGGTAATCGCGGGCGAGGGCTGTGGGATGTCGAAACCACCGAGTCACTCTTTAGGAGGCCGCCCTCAATCGCTCGCCCTGTATCTTTTGGTATCGGCACGAACCGAAGCCCCTGGACGCAGGTGGATTTAACGTCTTGATAGAGTAGTGCATCGAGTGTGGAAGCTAAGCCTTCGGTAAATCGATAGGACCGAACGAGGTTGGTTGCTCGACCACAAGCACGAACTCCCAAACGGGTCGCGGCCCAGTGGCGTGCCTTTTCAGTATCCCACCCGCTAGAAGAATCAAATTCCAGGCAAGCCGTCACCCAACCTGCAGAGCCGCCCGGAGCGAGACGCTCGCGAATGCCTGGCTCTAGGGTAAGGATGGGGTTTTCTTGGTCGTTGGCATCCTCGTCGCTAACGCTTCCGGCTCTGAATCCGTCGTTGACTTCCGAGGTATTGACACACCCCGCTCGCTCTTGGCCGCTGAGGTTGGGCATGAAGTCCAAGACGATGGCCGATCCATTTTGTCGCCAACCAGCATTCGCCCCGCCCGCCTCGACGGCAAGTGTCTGGAACTCGCGATAGATAAATTCACGGGCTTCGGCTAACGAAGTCTGCTCGGGGAAAGCAACTTCGGACAAAAACGGATCTTCTTCAGGCGGAGCGATGATCCGCAACTCCACATCGGGCCGATCATAGACAGGCTCTCGATGCAGCCAGCCGGCCTGTTCGGGTCTCGGTGGTCGCAGACGAGCGATCAACCTACCCTCCGATAGCTGCCATCGTGTCGGCCATCCACGTGGATCAACATAAAAGCGGGACCAAAGGCGACGGAACCCAGGTTCCGTTTCTGGTGCTGGGGTACGGGTTGCTGCTTTCTCTTGGTGTGGCCGTGTTCCACTAGTTGGTCGAGCAGGAACTTCTTTTTCGAGTGGGCCCGAATGGGATAACGCGTTGGGCCCTGGGATGATTCCTGGCGAGAGGGTGAAATCGGCATCGGCGATCAGGGCGCACCTTTTGCCACGCGTTGCGATCAGACTCAACTCACGATCCGTCAGACGGTGCGCCTCATCAATCACCACCAGATCAAAGCCGGCTTCGGCCGGCACCTCGTCGAGACTTGCTCCAACGACGAGAGCGGACTTGAGAATCAATTCCCCTAGAAAGTCACCGCGCTGGAGATCCAACAACAGCCGATCGCAAGCGTCGCGTTTGGAACTTAAATCCGCTTCCATCGCGGAGTGTTTTCTGCTTAGTTGCTCGACGCCCGACGCACTGATCGCTTGAATGTCTTCACCGAAGGCCAACTCCGACCACTGTTTTTCGGCATCGGCCAACTCGGAACGAATCTGGGCATCTCGGGCAACCAGAGCGTTTTTTCGTGACTCCACTTCGCTCTGGCGAAGAGAATCAAGTTGAGCGTCCAGAACGGCGGGGCATTTGGCCTGTTGGTCGGCGATGGATTGCAATTGCTCTCGGCTAGAGGCCAGGTCTTTATCGGCCTGATCTTGTTGGTGGGTAACCGTTTGAACTTTCGCCACCGGATCGCCGCCGATCAGAGCTATCCACCACGCCAACGACCACCATTGACCCTTTTGCCGAGCGTCGATCTGAGCTTGCAGTGTCGGCAACAAAACGGCTCTAGCACGACGTTCGGCTTCGATGGCAGCTAAACGCTTGCGAATGTCTTCGGCGCGTTGAGCCATTTCCGACACAACGGTTTGGTGTGTGTTTCGCAATTTCAAGGTAGCAGGTAGACTGGCGAATTCACTGGCTAGGGTGGTATTCAGTGAATCCATTTGCTTCGATGTATCGGCTAGTGCGGTTCGAAGCCTTGCAACCTTGAGGAGAATCTCGTCAGCGTGCCGAATCAAGTCGTCGCGTGCAGGCAGCTTGGCGATTCGTTGACGGACAGCGTCAAGTTCTCGTTGGCTGGTGGCGATCGCCTGAAGGCGTAGCACCTCCATCTGATTCGCCAGAAGCAAAGCGGGTGGACCCGACCCGCCGAGACAAACCACCTGTTGGGGGTCTAACCGTTGCAGGCACTGATTGAGTCCATTAGGAGAGGAAATAACCAGCGTTCGCCAACCGCGTGCCCGAGTCTGTCGCAACACCTCGGTGATGACACGCGACTTGCCCGTGCCTGCCGTCCCTTGCAGGAGGGAAAGATCAGGACTTGCTAAAATGCGAGCAACGGCCAAGCGTTGACAAGTGTCCAGATCCGTATCGTGCGGGGTGAAGGGCAAGGAATCGAAACAAGCCGGGGTTGCGTCTTCTCCCTGGATTAATCGAGTGACAACGGTCGAGCGAGCCGTATTAAGGGGGGGAAGTTGATGGGCATACAGTAAACCTTGCCGTCGAACGAGCGCAAACATCTGCAAACGCTGGGCGGTGCTGGAATGGGAATACCAGCTCTCCCAGAGCGAACCGATGGGGGCTGTCAGGTCGGCCACCCGACATGGGGCCTGGAAGCCCTCAGGGGTTAACCGCTCCCGGTTTGTCATCGAGAATCCTCGATTACTGCTCGAAGGTGTGCCCGCCTCGCGGACTATATTGCCGAAAAACGGAACCCTCTGCCAACGGCAGTGCGTTTGACACAGTATAGACGTTCTTATATCGGTAAACTATCGAAACGCCGATGCTTTCGCCAGAGCGAAAGCAAAACAGACCGATTTACCGACTCGCTAGCAGTCGAAAAACCGGCATCCATGCTTCTCTGAGCTTACTCCCTAAAATTAATCGATACAATTAGCGACGACAACAGCGACGCCTTCCGTGATACCCGTTGCGATAAGAGGTATATTTCCTAATGCTGAATGACAATATCTTTCTCAAAATCATCGACAAGCACATTCCGGCACGTATTCTCCATGAAGATGATTTATGCCTGGCGTTTCACGATATTGGACCACAGGCCCCGGTGCACGTGCTGATTGTACCGCGCAAGGTCATTCGGACGCACGACGACCTCACGGCCGAGGATGCCGCCATTATCGCTCGCCTGCACCTGGTAGCCATCCAACTGGCGAAGCAACTGGGGCTTGAGAAAGGCTACCGGTTGATCATAAATTGCAAGGATTCCGGCGGGCAATCCGTGCCTCATTTGCACATGCACTTACTCGGTGGCCGACCGATGAGCTGGCCTCCCGGTTGAAAGGGATTGACAGCCCGCGGTCTTACGTCCTACGATCTTCTATTCCAAGCCGCGCGACATATCCCGATGTTTGGCACATGCCCGCGGCGTTACCTGTTGTCCATCGGAGTTTCCCGTGGCGTCGATCCTGTACACCGAAGTGCGCAAAGGAATGGTCATTCTCCACGAGGGCAAGCTGATGCTTTGCCTGGACCGCGACCTGCGCACCCCTGGTAACCTCCCGTCTAAGCTCACTCTTAAGATGAAGGATCTCAAAACGGGATTCGTCATCGAACAACGAGTCCACCCCGAATCGAAAGTCGAACAAGCCTACCTTGACCGTCGCGAAATGGAGTACCTCTACAAAGACGGTGATGGCTACGTCTTCATGGACAAGGAAACCTATGACCAGGTTACGCTCAACGAGGATATGGTTGGCGATCTCATCCTCTTCCTCAAAGAAAATAACACCTGCCAAGTCACCTTCTATGACGGCAAAGCCCTCAGTATCGAATTGCCGCAACTGGTAGAATTGGTTGTCACCGAGACCGACCCGGCCCTCAAGGGAGCGACGGCGGCGGCTCAGTACAAGCCTGCAACTCTGGAGACCGGGTTGAAAATCACGGTTCCCCCCTTCATCGAGGTGGGCGAACGAGTCATTGTGAAGACAGAGGACGGGACTTATCAAAGCCGGGTGAAGTAACGGTAGGCAAAAAACGATGTGCGGGGAACGATAGTCCCTTCTCCTTTATCGATTGCCTCTCAGAGACGCACAACGGATGACCCATCCGAGCCGCGGCCTTGTGGCCGGAGGGGGACTGAGGGGACTTCCCACTCGGTGCCCCGAAGTGGCACCACCATGAGGCGAGGACTCACAACCCGCTCAAATCAAGGTTGTGTCCTTGTATTTCTCAGCATTCTGTGAGACGCATGAGCGTTATTGTGCAGAATGCCTTCGTCCACCTACTGGAGGTCGGCGATGTCATCCGCCGCTGTTTCGCTCGACGACCTTACTCTCTATTTCAACCGCGAAACCAGTTGGCTGGCATTCAACCGTCGCGTCTTGGAAGAGGCCCAAAATCCCGCCGTACCCCTACTGGAACGGCTCAAGTTCCTGGCCATCTTCGAGTCGAATCTCGATGAGTTCTTCATGGTTCGTGTCGGCGGATTACATCAAAAAGTTCAGCTTGGCATCGCCCACGGCTCTGGTGCTGATTGTACTCCAGCCAAGCAGATTCTCGAACAAATCTACATTCGCGTCACGGCCATGAGCCGCGAAGCGTATCGGGTGTTGGCATGTGAAGTCCTTCCGGGACTCCAGGCCGAGGGGATAGTATTGCGGTCCCCAGGAACGATCACGGATACCGAACGACGGCACGTGGCCGAATTTTTCCGCTCGCAAGTATTCCCCGTTCTGACACCGTTGGCCATCGATCCTGGTCATCCATTTCCGCACCTGCTCAACAAATCGCTCAACCTTGCGGTTATGTTGCGGCGTCCAGGCGAAAATAGTCCGCTGTTTGCGGTGGTTCAAGTTCCCTCGGTGCTGCCGCGTTTTGTGCCGCTGCCCGTTGAAACGACCGGAGCGGGGCCACGTCCAGCCGTGCGTGGTGAGGCAGGAACAACCAACCACAGCGCAGAACCAAAACATGTGTTGATGTTGTTGGAAAATGTCATCCGATTGCATTTAGGAGAAATTTTTCCAGGTATGCACCTGGATCGCTCGGCGACCTTCCGCGTAACACGTAATAGCGATTTCGAGATCGACGACGATGAAGTCGAAGACCTCCTAAAAACGATCGAAGAAGAAGTTCGCAAACGCCGACGCGGCGCAGCGGTGCGACTTCAACTAGAGCAAGACACCCCCTCCGAATTGGAATCGTTCCTCACGACCTCCCTGGACCTGGAAGCGGCTGACGTCTTCCGTTTAGGATGGACGGGCGGAGATGCCGGGGGAATGCTCGACCTCACCAGCCTGTTCCAAATTCACGCTCTGCCCGGATATCCGCATTTACGCGATCCCCAATTCACGCCGCAACCGGTTGCTGAATTTGCGCTGGCGGCTTCTCCATGGGCGGCGATTCGCGAGCGGGACATTTTGGTTCACCATCCCTATGAGTCTTTCGGGTGCGTCGTCGATTTCATCGAAGCAGCCGCCAACGACGAGAGGGTCCTAGCAATCAAGCAAACGCTCTACCGCACCAGTAGCGATTCGCCCATCGTTCGCGCCCTACAGCGAGCTGCCGACAACGGCAAACCGGTAACGGCACTGATCGAGATCAAGGCGCGTCTCGACGAAGAACGTAATATTCTCTGGGCGCGGGAACTGGAAAAGAGCGGCGTCCATGTCGTGTTCGGCTTCATTGGACTCAAGACGCACTGCAAGGTCGCCCTCGTCGTCCGGCGTGAGGAAGACGGCAGCCTTCGCCGTTACGTTCATCTATCGACGGGTAACTACAACCCCCAGACAGCCCGTATCTATACCGACCTCGGTTATTTCACATGCAATCCTGACTACGGCGAGGATGTTGGCGCTTTGTTCAATCATCTGACCGGCTATTGCGAGTTGCCATCCTATCGCAAGTTAATCGTCGCCCCGAGCCGCTTGTTGGATTTCATGTTGGAGAAAATCGAACAAGAAACCAAGCTCGGCCCACGAGGGCGGGTCATCGCAAAACTCAACGGAATCCTGGAACCAGCCGTCATTCGGGCCTGCTATCGGGCGAGTCAAGCGGGGGTGAAGATTGACCTCATCTGCCGGGGAATCTGCGCCCTGCGACCGGGTGTGCCGGGCGTGAGCGACAATATCCGCGTGATTTCGGTCGTGGACCGCTTTTTGGAACACAGTCGAATTTTTTATTTTGGTAACAACGGCGATCCGCAAGTCTACATCGGCTCAGCCGACTGGATGGATCGAAACCTGATGCGTCGTGTCGAAGTGGTTTTTCCTATCGAGGTGCCGGAACTAAAGCGACGATTGATCGATGAAATACTGATGGTATCGCTGGCGGATAACGTCAAGGCTCGCGAGTTACATTCGGATGGAACGTATCACCGCGTACAACCCCCCGAAGGCCAACCACGGACGCGGAGCCAAGAGCGTTTCCTCGAGGTAGCGCACCTCGCACGAGCCATTCCCACGCTCCCGCCGGCACCCATCGACCCGCGTACGGTCGGCGGAACGCGACGCATGAGAAAAGATCGGACAAATTAACATGCGAGCAGTCATTCAGCGAGTGAGTCGCGCAAGCGTCACGATTGATGGGCAAGTGGTCGGTGCCATCGGCCCTGGTCTTCTGGTCTTGCTCGGCGTTGCTCCTGATGACTCCCTTCGGCAGGCCCGTTGGCTCGCAGACAAAGTAGTCCACCTTCGCATTTTCGCCGATACGGCAGGCAAAATGAACCGTTCGGTACAGGAAATCGCCGGCGGGATGTTAATCGTCAGCCAATTCACCCTCTACGGTGATGTGAGTCGTGGCCGACGGCCAAGCTTCGTGAACGCGGCAGGACCGCCGGTAGCAGGTCCACTAGTCGAGGCGTTCGTTTCAGCGGTTCGGGAGCTTGGAGTAGAACCGGCAACCGGACGTTTTGGGGCCGATATGGCCGTCGAACTGATCAACGACGGCCCCGTGACGCTCGTGGTGGATACGCCAGAGGAGTCACCGACGCCTGTTCCAGGAAAGTAAATCCATCAGACGCAAAAGCTCATGGAGAACATCAATGGCGTACCCATCAAGCAGTGAGAAAAAAAACCAACCTCGTACCGATGGATTGACTCCTGGTCCCTTGACTGTAGCCTATCCCACCGATGAAATCGAGAGGTTTGCCGTCCTTTGATTGTCGGTCGATCCTGATTTTACTGTCCGCGGTTCGCCTTCGGAGATGCCATGTTTCACCAACACAAACTGCCCAATGGTCTGCAACTTATTGGCGAATCCAGTCCCCAGGCTCGTTCCGTCGCCGTTGGTTTCTTCGTCCGCACCGGCTCACGGGATGAAACCGCCGAAGTCTGCGGCGTCTCACACTTCCTCGAACATATGGCGTTCAAAGGTTCGAAACGGCGAAGTGCCTTGGACGTAAACCTCGACTTCGACCGCATCGGAGCCGACTATAACGCCTTCACGAGCGAAGAGGCAACGGTTTACTATGCCTCTATTTTGCCGGAATATCTGCCGCAAGCCTTCGATAGCGTCGCCGACCTACTACGTCCGGTATTGCGTCAGGATGACTTCGACATGGAAAAGAAGGTCATTCTCGAAGAGATAAGTCGCTACGAAGATCAGCCGCAATCCTGTGCCTTCGACCGGGCCAAGCAAGCCTATTTCGGTTCGCATGACCTGGGCAACAGCATCCTCGGTACGCCGACCAGTATTATCGCACTGACCCGCGAAAACATGGAAGCCTATTACCGCCGACGCTACAACGCCAACAACGTGACCATGAGCGTCGGCGGAGCGTTCGAGTGGGCGGAAGTGGTGCGACTGGCCGAAAAACACTGTAGCGATTGGCCCAGCGGAGAGACCGTGCGGCATGGGCTGGTCGAAGCCGATGGGGCGGGATCGCTCTCGGTAGTAAATAAGCCGACCGTAT
>RGDT01000420.1 GCA_009918525.1 Planctomycetia bacterium | reverse complement strand
CGGCAGATCGCCGGGAGCTGATCATCCTCGACGATGCCGGCGAGCTGAAAAACGAAACCAGTGATGGCTGGCAGATCATCAGCATCTCCCGCCGCTTCCGCTCGTTGCCGGAGAAATTCAACGCACTTGCCGGTCTGGCACAGGGGGACATTCTGATTGTTTGGAAGAAGCCACAGGCAGATTCCACGCCAGCTTCGCGTTCCGGCGGGCATTGGTAGCAGGTTTGTCGCAGTCGAAGGATTATCGCAGAGACCCGGAAGTCTTTCTGAAAGAAAAGCCCTGAGTGTTGTATCATAAAGCAACACCGTAAAGGACGGCGGGATGCCGTATGTTGAAGTCATCTGGGATGAGGAACCCGGGGGAGACGTTGAGCACATTGCGGAACATGGAACCACCATCGACGATGTCGAGGAAGTCCTCTTTAATCGCTCTTCACCAGAATCGGTCGTCGAGTTTCGGATGCTGCATGGCGTATGGACCTTCGCTCTGCTGCCAGGCTCGGCCTGGAATGTTCACGGCGTTTTCGTGGCATACTAAAGCAGTACGAAAAGCAGAATGTCCTTTTTGTGCAGCCTACCGCCCCAGGACGACGTCAATACCGGCAAGGACTGCAGCCATGTGTTTGTGGGGGAGTCGTCCCACAAGTTCCGTCAGTACGGATTTGTCGATCGAGACAATCAGCACTGGTCGCCTGAAGCCCGCGGTTGAGCCCACGGGGGCATCGAGATCAGCCCACCAGATTTCGCCCTGCTGGATCACCATTCCACCTGTCGCAGGACGGCGAACGCAGAGGCTGAGGTCATCTGAGTGTCGGACGGATCTGCATTGATGTTGTGGGCGACTTCGTCAAGTGCCCGAGTGACAGCTTCGTCGTCATGTCGGGCGACAAATTCCGCAATCGCACGCGAATAAAGTTCACTTCGCGATGTCTTGAAACGGGCAACGAGTCGCTCGGCATCGTTGAACAAATCATCGGGAATGGAAATTGCGGTTTTCATACTTTCAGTATAACCGGGTTTGAGGCGCAGTCAAGCACCCGCCGGAGCTCTGCCGTTGCAACTGGAGTCTGGAACCGGTGGTCGCCGTCGGTCGCTTCCGCTCCAGCCTCGCGTTCGAGCGGGAGCTCTTTGACCGTCCTGGTGGCTGGCCCCTGACCAAACGCGGAGATTTTGACCAGCAACTGATCGCTCGCCTGACTGCGATTGAAGCTCCGGGCGACCCCTGCCAGTTGGACTCGCCGTCCTGGATCTTTCGCTGGAGCCAGACGAACGCGTACCACGGGCAGGCGTTCATGCGGGGACCAGAGGACGAAGGATGGTACGAGCGGGTGGCTGGCCTTCAGGCGTAGCGACCGGGATTCGTCGCTTTCACAGTCGCGACCCAGAGCCTTGCGTTGGGAGGGGCTTCAGGCGTTCCCGTGTTCAATTCAATCTGCAGACATCGGACCAACAGCCTCGCCGTTCTCTGAGAAGTACCACTCGGTCGGCATTGACAGTAGCCGTCTCGGTTGAGGGACTGAATTGAGATGCTAAACGACGGCGGTAATGGGGCCGCCGCCAGGAAACTATGATCTCAAAACCCACGTCATCGGCGGCTTCCGTTCACCGCTTCGTGTTCCGCCGTTTTGATCGCGTGAGGTAGTCTTGTCTGCTTGGTTGCGTATTTGGGCTCGCTCTGCGATTGCATATCCGTGGGATGCGGCAGCAATAGGTAATAAAGCGACCAAGATGGCCCAAGTTTCCAGCCAGCCGTACGGACCATCGGGATCCTGAGTCATCGTCACGCCAAACCATACAAAGGCGATCAAGGTGTAAACCAAGCCGATTTAGGTTCCGCGATGCCAGAATCGTCCAACGCTATCGGGTGTAAACATGAGACGGGGCCTTATCGATGTGAATATCAGAGAAAACGCCTGTGTTGCAAAGACGAAAGTCACGAAACGATGATGAGTATCGAGGCAAGTCAGTCGGACGAACATGTTCATCTGGCGGCGGCGAACGACTATCAATTTCCAATCCACGTGCTACCGTTGTTCCGGTGGAACACCTTGTTCGGCCAGATTATGGCGCCGCGTGTGAAGGAGTTCGCCACTTCCAACCGGGCGAACGGATTCAGACTTGAGCGTGACCAGCGCGATGGTTGTTCCATCTCCGTCAACAA
>RGDT01000419.1 GCA_009918525.1 Planctomycetia bacterium | reverse complement strand
TTTGCCGTCTGGCGAGGCAAGTTCTTGAAGGTTGCCGACGTGTTCGCCTTGTAGGGGTTGTTTCTCACCGCTGCGAGTATAGCGAACCGCCACAGGCCGAACGCCGTTGGCCAACAGCGCTAGAAAGCCATCATTCAGAGCCACGAATCCCGCGCCGCTTTCGGCCGCATCAGCCAAGCCGCGTTCCCAGTTCAAATTAACGCGATCGTGTTTGTGGGTTTGCGGATCGAGACGAACCACTTCGTATAGCCCGGCTTGATCCAGATTCGGTCGGCTGGAAGCGCGGTCGATGGCGTACACCGTTCGGCTGTCCGGAGACCAGCAAGCGTGGACGAGACTAAGCCGGCTGTCCTCAAATACGCGACTTGCGCGGCCCGTCTCCAGGTCGATCACGAACCATACCGGTTTGATGCGATTGTCGTAGATATACCGCAGGCTGCGAACATTGTTTACCAGGGCATGACGACCGTCAGGAGATACATAAAGTCGATCCAGGCGGTTTCCGGGAGAGGGCAGCCGGGTAACTTTTCGTCCTTCGATGGTTACTTTGAATAATCGGCTATAAGGCTCGGCTGATTCATCTTCGACCGGTGCGGCATCGTCCTTGTCTTCCTTGGCTTTTGCTTCACGATGGGTACTATCTTCAGTTGCTGTAAAAATGATGGCGTCGTCACCAGCCCAACCATAGTGCGAAACACCGCGTTTCACTTCAGTGATCGGCCAGGCTTCGCCACCGCTGGAGTCGAGAAGCCAAATTTGTGTTTTATTTTCTTCCGCGTCATCGTCGTTGCGTCTGCTTTTTGCCTTGGCTTTCGGAGCAGCCCGCGAAGAGAGGAAGGCCAGATGTTTCCCGTCAGGACTCCACTTCGGCGACAAGCAGCTATCCGAACCGCGAGTTAATTGTACCTGTCTTCGAGTGGCAAAATCGGTACGGAACAGATGACCGATGTGTTCGTTTTTTTCCTTGTCAGACGATGATTTTACCCAAACAACACTCTTGCCGTTCGGGGAGAAATGCCAACCTCCGGCCGACTCCTGATTGACCACATCTTCGGCAGTCCATTTTTCCTGCGCAACGGGAGGGGGCGCGGCAGACCACGCCAGGAAGGCCGTCATCAGAAGGAGGAAGACGGTACGCAAGGGAAAAGGACCTCGTAGCATTTGTTATTTTAATCGTAGTGGATCGAGGAGGAATTGCCAGGACGATGTGAGGAATTTGTGAACAATAGGCGAAAAGCTGGAGAGTCTGGGGCGGAAACATGCCTGATGGGTACTCCATCGGGAATATTTCCGCCGTGAAGACGAATAGACTTATGCCAGCTTGCTGCTGATGTTGACATAGGTGTGGACGTGATCCAGAACGCGGTAGTTCCATACGAAACCCGGCCCTTCGAGCCGCCAGAAACTCCAGGCATCTTTTTCCTTTTTGCCTGCTTTGCCCGTGTCGGAATAGAAGGCCAAGTGAATCTTTTCCATACCGCCAGTCTTCTTGATGACGTCCATGACTTCGTCAGCGTCTTCGGCGCGGAACGGTGAGAGCACGTCGCGCATGACCTTGGCGACAAGTCCCTGTTGATCCTTGCTCAGATCGCTGTAGAGGATGCCGGGGCGTTCCTCGTCCTTTTTCTTGAACTTGATCGAGCCATCCCCTTCGCCGGGGCTGCCCTTCACGACCGCCTTTTCGCGCTGCTTGCCGTCTAGCGCTTCAAAAACACTCAAGACCGATTTCGTCTGATAGTAGAACAAGTTGGCGTCACTGTAGCCGTACGGAGTGTGGCCATAGTAAATTGGCCCGCCGAAGGCGACACCGTCGCTGAAGTTGCCGTCGCACCGGATCGTCAGGTGATGCCCGGAGAACATGAACGCCCAGGGTTCCTTGCCTGCCGGATCGCCGAAGATGTGGGCACCGGTTCGGCTGAACTTTTGCGTGTTGTCCCAGGTGCCGCCGCGGCTGACGAGCCGATAGCCGTCGTCGCCGTTCGACATGGCCTTGACGATGCGTTCGACCAGCTCGATTTGGGGCTTGGTGTACACGTCTTCGAGCTTCGTCCCACCGAAGGCGGCGTTATACATGCCTAAGCGGGTGAGTTTGCCGCCCTTACCGTCTTTACCCGCTCCGTGATTGTACGGTAGCACAATCCGTTTTTTCTGCGAATCATCGAGAGTCGAAAACAACTCCCGAACCATTTC
>RGDT01000418.1 GCA_009918525.1 Planctomycetia bacterium | reverse complement strand
TTGTGCGATAGACTGTGCCCCGTTAAAGTGACCCGAGCGACGCAAAGATTAAGCTAGCTCATTATTTATTATTAAAACAAGGAGAATAAAATATCATGGCTGAAATTAAGTATCTGTACCTTCGTGACGCTAACGGTAAGAATCATGGTGTAGTGGCTTATGACGTTGCTGGAAGGTCAGTGGGATCTGTTACTTATGGTCTTTCAACTTGCAACGCTATTGATTCATTTGATAAAGAGATTGGTAAGGCTCTTGCGACTAAGCGCCTTGGAGAATCTCCAAACCTTCTTGGTGTTGCCAGGAATTCGTGTAATGTGGATATTGTTTCAGCTCTGCTGAAAAAGATTTCTCGTAGCGAAATGTTTCCAACACATGCCAAGAAGATTGCTCGATCAACTTTGATTCGTAAATATCGTTGAAAAAATTCAAAGTCGGTCAAACAATTAACTTACCTACTGCGTTTAGAGGTAAGTATAAAAGAGTTCATTATCCGGAAAGCGAGCAAGATCAGGTAGAAGTTTTTAAATTTGATATCATTGGAAAAAATGATTCTTATTCAGAATACCTGATCTTGCTCGACCTGGTCCCCGGCCTTGACGTGGACTTCGGTCACCTGGACCATATCGCCGCTTTCACTCAATCGCGGGATCTTAATATCACTGGCCATCGTAGGAATATCTCGCGTTCGTTCGTGGATGGTTGGGTCATGCCGTTAGGGGGTTGATCTTCTCCGGATCAATCCCCAGTACCTTGATCGCCTCGGCCACCTTTGCTGTCGGGATCAGTCCCTTCCGGCTCATCTGGTACAGGGTAGCCAGGGCGACAGATTCGGCATCGACTTCAAAGTGCCGACGCAATGCCTGGCGGGTCTCACTGCGACCGAAGCCGTCGGTTCCCAGGGCGTACAGTCCGCCGGGCACCCAGCGGTTGATCATCTCTTGGACGCAGCGCATGTAATCCGACGCGGCTACGTACACGTCGTTTTTCCCTTCCTTGCTCAATACCTGCTCGACGTAGCAGGTTCGCGGCGTCTGGTCGGGGTGCAGCAGATTCCACCGGTCGCACGCCAAACCATCGGCTCTCAGTTGCTTATAGCTGGTCACGCTCCATACGTCCGCCGCTACGCCGAATTTCTCTGCCAAAATCGTCTGCGCTCGCAGTACGTGCGGCAGGATCGGCCCACTGCCGAACAAGTGCGCCTTGGGCGCTCCCTTGGCGTCCAGCGACGACGGACGCATCTTGTACATTCCCTTGAGAATGCCTTCCTCGCATCCCTCGGGCATTGCCGGCATCTCGTAGTTGTCGTTGTACAACGTGACATAATACAGAATATCTTCCGGCTCTGGCCCATACATACGCCGTATGCCGTCGCGTAGGATGACGGCAAGTTCATACGCGAACGCCGGGTCGTAAGCCATGACGTTCGGCACGGTCGAGGCTAAGACGTGGCTATGACCGTCTTCGTGCTGCAGCCCTTCCCCGTTGAGCGTGGTCCGGCCGGCCGTCGCTCCCAACAGGAAGCCACGGCAACGCAAGTCGGCAGCCGCCCATATTAGGTCGCCGATTCGTTGGAACCCGAACATGGAGTAGTAGATATAGAACGGGCACATCGGCACGCCGTGCGTGGCATACGACGTTCCCGCCGCGATAAACGACGAAATAGCCCCGGCCTCGTTGATACCCTCTTCGAGAACCTGACCATCCTTGGCCTCGCGATAGGCCGCTAGCGTGTCGTCGTCCACCGGGACGTATTTCTGTCCCTGGCTGGCGTAGATCTTGAAATCCGCGAAATACGATTCCATACCGAACGTCCGCGCCTCGTCCGGTATGATCGGCACCAGGTATTTCCCCAGTCGGCCTTTATCTTTCAGCAACATCTTGAGCTGATCGACGAATACCATCGTCGTCGAAGGGTCTTTCGACCTTACCGATCCTTTCCTGTACAGGTCGATGAACGACGGTCCCGGCGGCGTCAATGGCTCGTATTTCACCCGACGCTGCGGCAGATAACCACCCAACGCCTGACGGCGTTCGTGCATATATCTGATCTCGGGGCTATCGGCCGGGGGCTGGACGAATGTCACGGTTTCCAGCACTTCATCGCTCACGTTCAAATCGAACCGCTCGCGGAAGCCCACCAGGGCCTTCTTGCGTTCCTTGAAAGTTTTCGTGTTGTGGATGCTGTTGCGCCCTTCGCCCGCTTCACCCAAACCGTAACCT
>RGDT01000417.1 GCA_009918525.1 Planctomycetia bacterium | reverse complement strand
GGAGAAACACCTCCTAGTACCGGCGACGCAGCATTCGTCGTACCCGCCAAGGAGTAAATAAGCACGAAAAAGAGCAGGAAATTGCGTAATTGTCGTTTCATCGTTGATCCACCTGAGGGCAAATCTTCGTGCCGTCGCTAACGCTGCCGGCTCTTATCCGTACTTATTTATCGTCGTGTTTTTCGAGGTGCTCACACACCTCGCTCACCGACTCAAACTACGAGTTCCTTACGAACCTTTCCTTCGCGGACAATGTCGATTGGCCGATTGCCCGGAGCCATTAGACGTTTTTCCCCTTCGATACCTATCTGCTGATAGACGGTCATCGCTAAGTCTTCGACCGTTAGTGGGTCATCCTCCGGCTCTGTAGCCGTGGCATCGGAAGTGCCGTAAATGAAGCCTTTCTTAATTCCACCACCCGCGAGGATAACGCTGAACACTTTCGGCCAATGGTCGCGTCCAGCCGTTGGGTTGATCTTCGGAGTGCGGCCGAACTCGCTGCTAACCATGACCAATGTGCTGTCAAGCAAGCCACGGGTAGAAAGGTCGTTTATCAGTGCGGCGAACGCTTGATCGAATTGCGGTAGTTGGCCAGCCATGCCCGCCTTGATGCTCCCGTGCATGTCCCAGCCGCCGTAAGTCAGCGACACGAAACGGACACCGGCTTCGACCAACCGTCGTGCCATCAGGAATCGCTGACCGGCAGCGTTGCGTCCGTAGTCGTTACGCAGAGCATCCGTTTCCTTGTTGATATCGAATGCGAGTTTCGCCTTTTCAGAGCTGATTAGGCTGTAGGCTCGCTCATAGAAGGTATCCATCGCCTTCAGGCCGTCGTCTTTCTCCTTGCCAGAAAATTGTTCATTGACGGCGGCAAGCATACTCTTACGCTTTTCAAAGCGTTTATCATCCACTCCGCCGGGTAGTTTCAAGTCTTGAACGGTGAAGCCAGGATTGGCCGGATCGCTTCCGAGACTGAACGGCGCGTAAGCACTGCTGAGGTAACCACTGCTCGCATAGGTGTTAGGCATACTCGGGATGCACACATAGGGTGGCAGGTTCTTACGCGGCCCGAGTTCGTGACTTACGACACTGCCCATGCTGGGGAACGTGATGGCTGGACTAGGACGGTAACCGGTGAACATGTTGTGCGTGCCGCGCTCGTGAGCAGCTTCACCGTGGGTCATTGACCGACAAACAGTGATCTTGTCAGCGATTTCAGCAGTTTTCTTCATATATTCGCTGAAGTACACGCCGGCAAGTTTGGTCTTGGCTGTTCCGATTTCCCCGCGATACTCGATCGGAGCGAGCGGCTTGGGGTCCACAAAATCCTGATGGGCAATTCCTCCAGGCAAGAAAATGTGGATGATAGATTGGGCCGGTGCTTCCTTCTTACCGGCAGCAGGGTTGCCCCTGGCGGTGAGGCGGAAAAATTGATCGAGACTCAGCCCCAGTCCGGCGACAACACCGACCTGAAGGAACGAACGACGAGTGCTTGTTAGCATCATATCCTAACGGCTCCTAAAGGGAACACATGGGCCCAGGCAGGTAGTAATCAACCTATGGCGGAGAGAGTCAACGGTGTGGGGATGGGCGCAGTTTCATGGCCACACAATTATAGATTAGTCAAGAGACTAGACCGCGTCAATAGTGTAGCTACCCAAGTCGTATAGTAGGAAAGAAGCAAGGATGTTACGACCGGAATCAACGGGGTAAAATAAGAAAAATGGATAGTTTGTCGGGGGGCATAAACTGCTTCCCCGACAGAGTTACCGCTACTTGCTCGTGCGGAGAGATCACTTCACCCACTCACCCCCCGGAAATTTGCAGTTGCGCGGGTGTTCGGTCCATCGTTCTCGGTATGCTTCGCTCGACAAACAACCGATGCCAAACGTCATAGCACATCGCGCTGTAGGTGAACCACGTTGGGCGCTGCATGGATTCGCGCAACAACTCAGGCCGCGGTAGTCCATGGCCGTCTATCCGCGCCACGAGTGCTGCCAATTGTCCTTCCGGTTGCAGCCACTCGAAAATGGGCTGGCCAAAGCCAAGTTTGACCCGCGTCGCAATCTCCGACGTTGTCCGATGAGCCAATGCCGTCTTCAAGACTGCCTTGGGACGTCGGAAGGTGTATCGCACTTGCGACGGGAGGTTCAAGGCCAAGCGAAGCATCCGCGAGTCGAGGAATGGACAAAGCAAATCCACTCCCGCACGTTGGAATAGC
>RGDT01000416.1 GCA_009918525.1 Planctomycetia bacterium | reverse complement strand
TGTCGCTTGAAAAGTCACATTTTTGTCACTAATTTCTCACGTTCTGAGCAAACAGGATTTTTCCCACCCCAACCCCAAACGACACCTACGACATGACTATGCCGTTCCTGCCGACCCGCAAACTTTGCCCAAGTAAGTTTCGCTCTGCGCGACCAGCCGCATTTTTTGCCGCGATCACCGCGCTCTTTTTTGTTGCGGCACCTTATGACGCGCGAGCTGACATGAGCATCTACGAAACCTACGTTGTCATCACCGGCGGACCAAGTAGTTCAGGCCAGTATTACTACGAGGGTAAGGACAACGGGGGAACGAACACCCCTTTTGCAAACATCAACCAAAGCATAAACCTCCTCGCGAGCCCCACACTTACGTTGAACGGGGGCCAAGTTAAAACGTCTGCTTCCAGCGGGGACTATCAAAATTCGAACAACTACGAAGCTATGCTGTGGCGTTTCTACAGCGCTTCGGGATCGGCCCCATCTTACACCTCAAACAATCTCACGTTCGCTGCCAGCCAACCCGCCTACCCCAACTACCTATGGGAGAGCACAGGCTTTAACGCAAACCTGCTAACCGGAGTCGTTTCGGGAAGCTATAAAATGGATGTCTATTTTTCAGGCAATGGGTCCTACTTTTCTGGCGGACAGCAATATTACACAAGTTCCGCGAACACGACCGCTGTGCAGACTGCGAATTTCTCGTTCTACTATGGAGCTACCGGAGCTGGGACTCAATCAAGCGCTTTTAGCGGCAGCGGCACTTTCGTAAAGACTGGCACGGGAACCTACACTCTCGACCGGGCCAACACCTTTACCGGTGGTGCCTACATCGATGCCGGCGCAGTCGCTCTTACTGCTGCCAACGCGGCCACCAACGGACTTATCGCAATCGGGCAGGAAGCATCCGGAGGCGGCGACGCGAAGTTGGTGTTGAATGCCGCAAATGGTACAACTTTCACCAACAACATTCTTGTTAGAAACACAGGTGGCAACCGAACCATCGAGTTCAATGGCGCAGGTGGTGTCACCAACACTATTCAAGGCAACATCACTAATAACAATGGCTTCCAAGCTACAAACGCTAATGGTTCTTTGATTCTTAATGGAGTGCTCAGCGGCTCTGGCGGCTTTGAAAAGGTCGGCTCCGGCACAGTCTTTTTTTCCGGTAGCTCGTCAAATTCCCAAAGCGGGACGTATACGGTTAATGGGGGCACTTTAGTTCTTAATAAGTCCGCGAATACAGCGGCTATTGCTGGATCTTTGACCATCGCCTCCGGTGCCACGCTGCGCACCGACGCGGCCAATCAACTCAACGACCGCCTCGTCACTGTCAACGGCACGTTCAACTTAAACGACCAAGCTCAGTCCCTGGCTCTGGCCAGCACGAGCGGCTCGGCAGCTATCACGCTGGGTTCGGCGACGATGACGATCAACAACACCGGCAGCGATTCGTTTGCCGGGGTTATTTCCGGAACGGGCGGAGTGACCAAAACGGGGGCGGGAGCGCAGACGCTGAGCGGCGTTAATACGTTCACGGGCAAGGTGCAGATCAATCAAGGCACGCTCTCGATCGCGGCGGAATCCGGGTTGGGCGGCTCGGTCGCCTCGCTCACCGCCGATCAGTTGCAGTTCGGTGGCGGCACGCTTGCCGTGACCACCGGTTTCACCATGAGCAGCAACCGTGGCATCACGCTCAATAGCAATGGAGGCACGATCAACGTGGCCGCGAGCCAAACATTTGGCTATGGAGGTGTTATCGCGGGAGCGGCCGGAAACAACTTCACCAAGACAGGTTCCGGGCAGCTCACGCTAAGTGGTGTGAACACCTACAGTGGTAAGACAATCATCAATGGCGGCGCAATTTCCATTGCCGCCGACAATGCTCTGGGCACGGCTCCGGGATTGGTCGTCGCGGATCAATTGACGTTCGGCAGTGGCACACTGGCCATCACGGCAGGATTAACCATGTCGAGCAACCGTGGCATCACGTTGAATTCCGGTGGCGGCACGATCGATGTTGCTTCGAGCCAAACTCTTAGCTATGGCGGCATCATTGCCGGTTCGGGCAACGGCCTGACCAAAGCAGGCTCAGGTATCCTCTCGCTTTCGGGCGCCAACACTTACACCGGGACCACGACAATCGGCGCGGGAACGCTGCAATCGGGCGCGGCGAATATCATCGCTGATACGTCCGCTGTTTCCATCACGAGCGGTGCGGTGTTCGATCTCAACGGCAACTCGCTGACGATC
>RGDT01000415.1 GCA_009918525.1 Planctomycetia bacterium | reverse complement strand
CCTCATGCACGTTTCGTCCATGTTGATATGCACCACACGTTTGTGTGGCGGCCGTAGAGACGCCAAGAAGTTTGCCCACTGCCAGCACGCGAGAGCCTTCAAATATCCAAGGTTTTTTACACAAAAAATGCAAAACGCGGGCACATCTGGCGGCCCACATTTCGGACGTCGTGCGTCTTACCGAGACAAATGCCGGAACAAATTCGAAGCCCGGAATCTGGCCGCGTTTTGAGCTCTTGATTTCTCGAGACGGCTTTGCATTTTTGCGACACACTGATCGAGAAAAGTTTTGGATCCATGCGCACATTGAATATTTCTGACGCTGGCCTTTTCTTGCGCCAAGGGCAAGGGCACCTTCGAGCCCACCTGGAAAGCTCCACGCAAAAGGCCCCAGCGCCGCGACCACCGGCGCACCCACTGCTTCCGCACACGTGCTCCACGCTTGGACTGTTGGCCCGTCACAGTCGTCATTGCAGGAGGGTCCTGGCGCATTTGTTGCCACTGCAGGTACAGGTGGACGCCTGAGGGGGCAAGCGCTTTTGCTTGGTTCTGGATGCGAAGCCAATCTTGCAAGCTTCGCTCTGCGAGGAACTTTTTGGCTTCTTGAAGCCTTCGTTGCGAAGTTTCAGTCATGTCGCTGAGCAAGCTGGCCTTCGCGGGCTGAGAGAGGGCGTCGTAGGCGAGTCGTCGTTCGCCCGGCGAGAGGCTCGGGCTCAGGGCTTTGTTTTTTTCTTTTGGCGGCGACGTACTGCTTGGCCCTTCCCGGCGCGCTTGCCTTTCTCGCGGGGCGAAAAGCTCCCGCTCTTCCCCTTCTCTGCTTTCCCCTTGGACTGACATCTGGCCGGCCCGACCCAGCAGCCCTGCTCGGAGACCCAGCCCCGAAGGCGCAGCAGGCGTTGCCAGGTCAGGTCCGGGTCGTGCCAATGCTCCGGCGGGGCCTCAGTCGCCCAATGCAATTTAGTGGCAGGAGGCGGCAACATCACTTGCGCGAGCCAATCTGGATGGCCTGCAGACGTGAAGCGTGCCAGCCATCCATGCTTCTGGCTCGGCCTAGCTAGTCGCGTGCCCTCTTGGCACCACTTCTCACCCCAGCTGCTGGGCCGCGTCTTGCCTCTTCCTCCCTGGTAATTCAGGCTCTCATGAGCAGCGTACCCGCCGACAGGCGGGATGGCGCAACAGCTTTTTGCCTGGCCCAGCGCAGTGGTGGGTTTGTTTAGGTTATCGTACAACAGCCAGCAGTCGAAATGTTGTGGCTTCGCACCCCGCATCGAATTCAAGCACTCGCGAGCACCAGCTGGTGTGTACGCTATCAGCTGGGCACCATATTTGATGGACAGCATCCGCTTTGGTTTTTGCCCGGGATCTGCAGCATTCCAGCCAAGCCAGACGATGTCGCCAGCGTCCTTCCGCGCGGCCACGTTGCAGAGTTGCACCAGATCGACGATCTCATCCTGCAAGACGTATCCTTAGTCGCCTGGGCGCGCGCTTTGCTGCGCGCCCCTGGTCGACCACCATGCTAGCTTCGCCCTCGTCCTCCGATTCCTCCGTGCCGACTTCTTCGCGCATAGAGTGCTCGCGTCTGCCGGCCACTGCCAGGGGCAGCCACTTGTCGGTCGGCAAGTCGTCCCGTTGGTAAAACCTGAAATCACTCTCGAAGACCAGGAACAGGGTGTCTTCGCAATGCCGTGTGTCCAACATGTATGGGTAGCCAATGTCCTGTCATGGGCACCGTATATTTCCCAAATGTTCCTGCCACATGCAAAGCTTGCATTCAGCATCATGAGCCATCATCGACATGTCATGTGCATTTTTATATTGGAAACAAGCGCACATGTCTGCCATCAACTTTTTTGTCTGTGTATTGACCTGGAATCGCGTCGCTTTATGCAGGCGAACGAACGGCTCTGCATGCGATGCTATGTGCAACAAGTGGAGGACAATCAACTATGTGGTCCCTGTACCAGTGAAAGACAGGCTCGCTCGGCGGGCACGGCGGGTCTCGTTTGGTTGACCGCCCGATGAATTGCACCACGGGCATCGGCGCCAAGCGAGTGCTGAGATACGGCGTCTGCTCTTCGATCGGCGCATCTTCCTAGGATAGCACCAGGGCCTGAAAACACCAATGCACGGCATCGAAATGTATACACGCTGATCGGAGCATCACATGACACGCTGCAACCGGTATTGCGGACGCATGCACACGCAGATGGGAGACGCCGGCAGTGCAAACAAGCCGCTTAGCAAAAATCA
>RGDT01000414.1 GCA_009918525.1 Planctomycetia bacterium | reverse complement strand
GGATCATGACAGTATCCTTTTTTGTGTTTGGATGACGACCAACGCCGATCAATCCACATACACGAATTCATTGAGTCCCAACAACACCTGGCACCAATCGACCAGTGTTCCGCCCTCTTTTAGAAAACTGACGCTATCGCTCAACTCCTCGGACGTGGGCGAACGGCCCAGAGCCACCCCATAGCCCGTCTTGACGGTATCCGATTGGCTTAATCCGCCTAGCCGTCCAGCCAAGTCGCGTGCGGCTTTGCGTACTTGGGGGTTGTTCATCAACAACAATGCCTGCGGAGCGATGGTCGTCGTCGTGCGGCCTTCGATGCCTACGGTGCCGTCCGGGGCGTCAAAGATCATCATCATCGGGTTCATTTGGCTTCGTTTCTGGAAGAAGTACAACGACCGACGCGGCATATCAGCCTTGAGCGTGCCGGGGCCACCCATCGTGCGATCCAGTCCGCCCGAGACGGCCAACAGCGTATCGCGAATGGATTCCGCTTCCAGACGTCGCGGGGTTCGTCGCCAGAGGAGTTTATTATCGGGGTCGATCGCCTGATTTTTCGCGTCGGTCGCCGTGCCTTGGCAATAAGAGTCGCTGGTAACGATCAGGCGGTGCATGTGCTTGAGGCTCCACCCGGAGCGGATCAATTCTCCTGCTAACCAATCGAGTAGTTCCGGGTGTGTCGGGCGTTCGCCCTGGAGGCCGAAATCGCTAGTAGTCGTGACGAGTCCACGGCCGAAGTGGTGATACCACAAGCGGTTGACGATCACACGTGCCAGAAGGTGCCCCGCGCCTGATTCGGCATCCGTCAGCCAGTTCGCCAGGGAGCGCCGGGCGTAGGGAGTTCGCGAGCTGGCCGGAGGCAACTCCTTCCAACGCGATTCTTCGGCCCGCATCAAGACCGACGCGAAACCTGGTTGCGCTACCTCGCCTTTCTGATTGGGGTCGCCGCGATTCAAGAAATGCGTCAACTCCAGAAAATCGCCTCCCTGGCTATGTAATCGAATGGCCGGCAGTCCCTCGGAACAAATCAATGCTTTGATCTTTCCCACTTCCGGGCCCTTCGTTCGCAAAGCTTCGACCTTGGTATCGATCGTCCGCCATTGGGCATCGCGAGTACGGAACCAGCGCAGAACCACGGCTTCATCGACCTCTCCTTTGACGCTCAATGCCTTTCGCACGTCGGCCGGGATACCGTCGTCGGCAGTCGCTGGGGGACTGACTTGCGACGACAGCGACAGCCGCGGTCGGCCGATATTGTGGCCGGCGTTGTTGTTGAATCGCAGTGTGACTACGACGGTTGAGCCGCTGGGTACCGCTTGATCGAAATCGAAGACGGCCGCGTGATCCTTGCCAAATTGCGGATCGACCGCCCAGGCTGACACGGGGTCGGCGTCGATCGCTGCCGCGACGGGTAGACCCTTCTGCTCGAACGTGGCGCGGGCCGCGATGAGCTTGACCGCCTTTCCGTCAGCAGTCACTTTCACATCGCTTAGGGCGAAGTTACCGTTACTTGCCCGGCCTGGCCCGCCGCGCGGCATCGACGGATGTGCCATTGCCTCCAGCCGTAAGGCTCGCGCGAGGGCGGGTGCCTTGAGAGTGAAGGTGTAAACATCTTTGGGTCCGTTCTCGCCTGTCGCCAGCAAGGAGCCGTCGGCTTGTGGGGTGAGTATTGTCTTTCGGGTAGACTTGGCGGAGTTGGGAACCACAACCGTCCAGGTCGAAAGGGTCTCGCGGGTGACGAGCCACTTGAGCAACCGCTCGCGCACGGGGCCGTTTTCCAGCGCGGGGAATCGCAATAGATCTCGATTGTGGGGCGACCCAATACCGCTGCTAAATGGGTTAGTCCTGTATCTACCCCAATCGTTAATTTTGCGTGGCTTGTAATCGCAAAATACTGCTTGATGGAATATGCTGGAGGAACAATACCGCCACCAACCCCCTCAACAATTAGCTGACTGATTTGTTTCTCATGGGGGCTCCCCCAAGGAAATACTGGATGCAAGCCCCGCTCTAGCAAAAACTTCCCAACCGCAATCCAACCTTGTATATTCCACTGCTTAGCAGCGCGGGCGGTCGCATGAAAACATAAAACGTAGGGGAGTCTTAAATCCTTTGCAATTTCAGGAGTCAAATCTTGATTACTAAGGTCACTTACAAAAGACTCTGAGTAGAACTGAGGAATTGATGTGCGTTTGATTGGGGTAATATCTAAAGCAGAACTCAAAAGATAACGTGAGCGATCAACTGCATGACACTGTCTGGGCACGGCAACCGAGTCGGAGTAAAACATCCTGGCTAAAGGCTCATAACCTGAAAATTCGGTCGCATTAGCAAGCCCAGTAA
>RGDT01000413.1 GCA_009918525.1 Planctomycetia bacterium | reverse complement strand
TATCCCCGTCGATCTCGTCCGGCTGACTGAATCGAAGTGACAAAAATAGATTTTTGACCAAAAACTGAATGTTCGGACCCGTCGGCCAGCGCCGAGGCGATGTCCGTGACAAGTCTCGATACGCACACTGAACTTCTGTGACCCGCACGCAGCCGTGTGCCAATTATCGAAAAATGAAATTCCTCGAAAAAGCTGACGAGAACACCGCTACAACCTGCAGGAAGCGAGGTTAGCGCGCCATCTCCGTCCTTGCACGACCGACATTGCAGCGTCCCTTGTGCTGACGCTGTCGACCAAACTAGTGGCACCGAAGTGCACCAGCATCGCATCGTTCTTGTCACTGAGCTTGTCAGCGACTGACTGTGACCGGTTGTTCGACGCATGTCGAACATCACTGTCATCCATGGCATCCATGGGGACCGGATATCTGTCGGCCCGAGACGACCTGAGTGTATACACGTCGTTCGGGTTCGGCATCCGAGTCTGAAGCATCGTTGCATTGGGGTTTGGGCGCTGAACATCAGATTTCTCTGCCAAAGTGGCCGTAGAGATAGCATGTTCCATGTAAACTGTGGCATCACTGGCATGCGAAGGACCTACTGAAAGTAGGAACCGATTGCTCGGATCCTCCTGCCGATGGCCGGACAGCGCAGCCCCGTCTTCATCGCCGATGACCGAGTCATCGCGCTTGGCGACGATCCCAACCGACACTTTCTCAAAAATTCATTTTCCGTCACTGTGCTGCTCTTTGGACACATCGGACAGCGCCGACGCATCGTCCGTCGAGCAAGCAGACTGTCTAGCCCCATTCCCACGGCTTGTAGGAGTCTTGGAGCCGATTTTGAAAAATTTCGCCGACCGATTTTGATGTACTGAGCTTGTTGAAGGATGAGATGACCCCGACGAAGAGGTGCAAGCTCCATCTGCTTCGACATGTTGCTCTGTGGCTGCCTTCGAGCCTTCACCAGCCGACTGCACTGAAAAGTGAGGGTGGTTGGGCTGCGAAAGAGCGGTTGAAGACTGGTATGACCCCGACGAAGAGGTATTCGCTCCAGTTTCTTCGATAGGTGCAGGTTCGACTGCACTCATGTTGATGTTGATCGGCTGCACAGGCTCACTGGTCGCTGATGGCGAAGGTTCCGGCGAAGGAGTTCTTCGTCTTGGGAACGGCCTCACTCGGACCATGTTTGTGCGCTCGATCTGGTTCACGTTGCTTGCTGAATTGCGCCTGGCACGAAAGTCATTAACCCAGTGCCGGATTTTTACGTAGCGCAAAACCAAGACAAGTGAAAAATTATTATACGCTCAACCGTTCGGTATGGGTATAATAATGAGTGCTGCGAGCGTGTACGTCCCGTTTCCGAAGTTGCAGGACCTGACATCTCGTTCAGCACTGTCTTCCAGCACCATAAGTTAGACAATTATGGACTGTTCGTGTTCCGACTCTGTTCTCCGAACTGGTTCAACGAACCCTGCTGCTGGGCAGCTCTCACCCACCTCTTCGGCTATCGCCCTTGTTGCCGTCAGGTTGCAAAGCCGACGGCTCAAGGCTTAACCAGCATGAAGTGTGCTTGTCATGCCGCGGTAGCGACCGCTGTCCAAGCGTGGACTTAAGCATGAGCAAGCAGGTTACACTCTCCTCATCGTGCAATTTAGACCACGCTCAGACGGTTAGCTAGACCGCTTCGCTTGCACTCTAGTGTAACTGGTGTCGGAAACGACACTGCTCTCCTCGGATAACGGCACGCCGTCGCGTGTTACCGTTTCCATACATATCAGCTTCTATGTACGGCTTACCCCTGCGTACAACAGCATGTATCCCAAACCAGATTCCTCGCGAACGTATCGCAGCAGGGGGATTACGTCTCAATCAGCCGATTGTAAGACGGAGAAAGCCTTCTCTGTGCGCAGGCGTCCAATACCTGTCGTACTGACTCGGTCAGTTGTCCATCGATCGCATAAGGCTAGGGCGGCCCGAGGGCCCGCCATCGCGCGATCCACTCGCCGTGTGATAACAAGCCCGTAGGCAAGGTCACGGAGTGGGTGCGCCATGATGCTGCACGCGGCTTTTGGAGCTGCGGCTGCAGGCGCCCGTCAGATGGGCTGACTTGCCTGGCTGGTTTTCCCACGGGAAGTATCACGGTCAAGCCCGACCGTGTCGCGTGATCGTATCACGCGTAGAGCAAGAAGATCTCTCAAGTGAAAACAGCGTGGAGAGTTTGGGTTCTACAACGCGAGTTTTCTTTCCCGTGCTACAACTAGCCACTTCTGTTACTAAAGTGGGTGTCTGGTTGTGTCTGTCAGGAGGTAGCTTCCTTCCTGTTGTCTCAGGAATTACTCCTGTTGTCCCAACAGCCAGTTCCTGTTGTCGC
>RGDT01000412.1 GCA_009918525.1 Planctomycetia bacterium | reverse complement strand
GGTCGCGAGCCGCTGATCGCGGTCGTTAGCCATGACAGAAAATACTTATCCACTTCGCTACAGCCCTTCGCTCGCCCGCCGGGTCATCATGTCATATGTGATGCGAACGCTGGGATGGCCCTACTTTTTGGCTGTGGCGGCCTTGGCATTCGGCTTCCTGTACTCGGTCGGCGATGGTGATCGCTCTTGGTTCGTCGGCGTCCTCGGTGCGGTCGTGGGCTTGGCGACCCTCATACCCTTAATCGGCTTCACTGTGCGATACCGACAGTCGGCAGTGATGATCCGTGAAATGAAGAATCCGGAAGCGATTCTTTCAGTGGATGCCACAGGGCTGACTGTATCGTCTGGGCTCGGTACATCGACCTTTCCATGGTCATCAATCACTGAAATATGGCGTTATTCAGACTATTGGTTGGTCCTGTTTTCGAAATCGCAGTTCATCACGTTGCCACTCGCTTCCATCCCGTTGGATATTCAGGGGAGGATTGCAAGTAGCGTTGAGAATGCTGGTGGAAAGATCACTGGCTAACCAAGCGATGCAGCGGACTCGCGATAACATCGGTCGGTGTGGATAATCCCTTGGTCGCGAGCCGCTGATCGCGAGCGTTAGGCATTAGAGAAGAATCGGTCCCATGAGCGTCTTTGAACATATCGACCGCGACAAGGTAGTCGGCTTCCTCATTCATTCATGGTGGCATCCACTGCATGATTGGCCGCTTGGCATACCCGAAGAAGTTTTCTTTATTCACGATATAATGCGGCATTATCGTAGGTCTATCCGCGAATGGGATATCGGAATGCGTCAGCCTGCGCGGCTGGAACACAGCGTCGCGCAGTTGCATCAGCGCGGAGCAAATCGATCAGACCAATTCGGTTCAGATTTTGCGTTGACCATCGACGTAACTGGCGCTGTGACAATGCGCAAAACAGCACTTTTCCAGACCAAGCTTGCGACGAACTATTCCGCTACCGTCGAGAGTCACCAACTTCAACAGGCACTGAGCGTCCCCGAATTTCTGGGGCGCTGCTTTACAATGGCAGTCGACCGAACCCGATTCGTTATCCGGATCGAATCGGTGGATGTACTTGCTTCATCGTTCAACGTGGGGCAAGCAACGAAAACATTTGATACTACGACGTGGTATCCATCGACGGATTGGATGTTCAACTGGTTTGAATGCCAACAGGGCCTTCCATCAAATGCGATTGGTGGTCCGCAGATCGAAACTTTGCTTGCTGCATTCATTGCAGAACGCCCTGACTATTTCCCCGAATTCGGCGTTGCGACGGCGGACGTAAACAGAGACGTACCGTATATTCCAACATCTTGGCACTACGTTAAGATAACCATTGGCGAAAAGGCCTAACAAAGCGTTGCACCGGAGTTGCGGCCGGCGGGTTTTCTGTTTTTCGAGAATCCGTCGGCCGCCGCCCGGTGAACGCCGTCGTTAGGCTTCAAAAACCGGAGGTCGATGTCGTGGGTGACGAAACAAAGCCTGGGACAACTCCCCCTGCAGCGCCAGCCCCGCTCGAACAGTACCGCGTGCTGATGGCATACCATGCCACGGAGCGTCAGGTCTTCGTTGCGCGAATGCAACTCTTCCTAATTGCGAGCACTGCGCTGTTCGGCTTCGTGAGTACACAGAAGCTACCGCCGTTGTTTTCTGAGGCTCCGTGGGATCAGATCATCAGCGTATTGCTTGGCTGCACTGCAGGTCTGGTTATCTGGTGGTTCTGGGGCCAAGCGCGCGCCGCTGGCAAATGGCACATCAACAACTTTCTCGACGGCATACTTCTGCACGAGCGCGCGGCACTTGGAGATGTCATGGTCTTCCGTCGAGCCAAACCGAAGAGAGCACTGGAACTCAAGGCCATCACCAAAGAGGAGTGCGAGCAGCTCCTCGCGCAGACGGATAACCGGCCGCGGGCTGATCGCGTCTGGGCTGCGCTGATCTGGTCATTTCTCGGACTCTGGATCATAGTCGTCGTATGGATCGTCGTTGCATGTGTGCTGAACTTCATTCGTGTGCCGGTTCAGCCGGCACAGGCACCGCAGTCCACGTTCAGTGGCGAGCGGGTCGCGATCGTGGTATTGTTCATTGCACTGGTTAGCCTCGCACTGTGGGTTCGGAAGCTCAGTCGGCGGCTACTCAAGTGCGCCTAACCCGGCGCTGCACCTGACCCGGCCATGTGGTCTGCTTTGCGTTGCTCCCTGGGACGTGGCCGGGCAGGTGAGCTTCATCGTTATATCTGTGGTAGGATGAACCTATGATCGACATAGCCCAGACCCTTACCGAGCTGACAGCACTGCCGATTCAGGATCGGCTGCGCGTGGTCGAGTCGCTGTGGGACAGCATCCCAGCAGACACGCCCGTCGAGGTTTCTCC
>RGDT01000411.1 GCA_009918525.1 Planctomycetia bacterium | reverse complement strand
TGGCATTTCCGTCAGCCTTATCGCGAACACGAGGACGATTGACAAGACGCCGACATCACGGTGACGATCGACGCAACGCCGACATCCTCGCGCTTCGTATTGACAAGACAAGGCATTTTTAATTAAAATATAATGCAACAAGGTCTCGACGAGTTCCTAGCCGCGCGCGAACGCGAAACGGACGCCGAGAACGAAGACGACGATGAATTCGGAGCCGAAGGCCCCGAGACGTGGCGCAAGAGCTTCGAGAGCGGGGACAGGGGCTGTTTCTGTAGCAGCTTCCTCTATTGGAGCGGCGTCGATCGGTGTAAAATTCCGACCGTCGCGACGTACCCTCGAAGAGCTAAATCGAGGGGAGATTATCGCTCGTAAGCAAGATCGAGGTCCCCAGGGGTCCAAGACCTACATTGCAATTCGTAAGGCGGCTACTACGCCTCTGCCTAATAAGCTCCTTGGCCCTCGGTTTCTGGGCGCGAAGAACAAGGAGGGAGAGCTCCTGAATCGTAGTAAGACGATCCAGGAGGAGTACCTCTCCAATCTACAGGCTTTGAAGCCTATCATCACGCAGATGATCCACTACGATTTAAAGGGAATTCTGCATGTCCCGTCGGTGTATGATGACCACGGGCTCACTTATGAAGATCGTTGGAATTTTAGCAGTCCTGATTTTGCTACCATCGATATTTCCAAGAATTGGAATCAAGTTACCATGTCCCACTGCTCTAACTGGCAGCGAGACGTCAACGACCATGCTTGCGACGAGGATTACGAGTCGAGCATTTGGACGAGGGAGCTACTTGAGGGCTGCCTTGATGCCGAGCTCCAGAAGTTGGTGAATGACAAGTTTGACCTTCTCGATGTCTACGAGAGGGGAGGTATCACCTATTTTAAGATTTTGGTAGATACTGTATTTAAAATGAGTAGCTTGACAGTTAAATCTCTCAAGCAATTTCTCGCGGATTTCGGCAAGGATGGATTGTCGAAGGTACAAGGCGAAAACGTGAGGCACATTGGCACTCTTATTATTGCCGTTGCCACTCGCCTTGCAGATTGTAACAACCTTGGTTTCGAGTCCTATCAACACGTGGTTGATGGGCTCAGTAAGTGCAACGTTGCTAAGTTTCGGGACGTTTACAAGCAGAAGTCTGCCGCCCTGACTTTTGACGATGCTCTGTATGGATTTGGTGATATGTCTAGTGGTGAAGTGATGAAGAAAATTGAAGGCGTTCTCCATCCTGCGATGAATATATACGACAATCTGAATCTCGGTCGACAGTGGAATGTCCCCGGTCGGTCAGTTAATGCCGCGCCGCTTACGTGTGATAATTGTGGTGGTCCTCATACTGCCAACAAATGCCCACAGCCGCGTGACGAAGAAAAGTGCAAGAAAGCCCGTGAGGCTCGTCTGAAGGCCTCCGCTGAAGCAGGTCGTGGAGGTTGTGGCGGTTGTGGTGGTCGTGGCGGTCGTGACGGTCGTGGCGGACGCGGTGGTCGTGGCGATCAGCGAGGCCAGTGGAGTAATTCCGATGACACGGCCAAGGGATCGGCTAAACAGGGAGTTGAGTGTATTAATGGTGTGTGGATGATGAAGTGCAAGGATTGCGGTTATAATACCACCCACACGAGCAAATATTGTGAGGAAGCTAAGCGTCAAGGGACGTCTTTTGCTGTTCCACCCACTCACCCGTACTGGGCTCTGTCTAAAAAGGCGCATCCGAGTTTTACTTCGGCTGGATCTGCAACTGCTGGTGCCGGTGCTCATGATGCTGCGTCGTCTACTATCAGCTCTCGTCTGAGCACATTGATTGATAACCGTATGACGTCGACTGAAAATTCAGAGGTGGCTTCAATTCTCGCGGAGTTAAAGAGCTGCTTCCAGGGAAACTAGGGGGGCATAGGCGTGATGATTGGAGTGTCTATGCCCTACTACTTGTGTTTCCAATCTTTCTATGTGTTATGTGCGGTTATAATTGTTTAATGTTCAAGTTACTTCGATGGTTGAAATCCTTGCTGGGGAGAGTATTATCTGTGGGGCTTGGTGTGTTAAAGGAGATAGGGGCTTCGCTTTGTGGATCCCCGGTGCTACTCAAGCGCCGTCGCCGTCGTCGGGCCAGGAGTAAGGTCCGGAAATGGAGACGACGTGCTTTGGCTTATGGGCTGGTGATGAAATGTCTCCGTCGGCCCAGTAATATGCCTCCGCGTCTGGTAGGGCCTGAGAGGCCCGTGCGTTGGCGGTGGAAGCAGCGGAAAGTGGGATTTTCTGAAGTACAAGCACGGCTTGGACTTCGATCTTCTACGTTAAGTGATTTCTGCTCCCACGTCCATGACTTTTTGGCTTTGCCTCGGCTAATAAATAGCTTCAGCGACATTGGGTTTCATGAGAGCAATATCAAGTCTTGC
>RGDT01000042.1 GCA_009918525.1 Planctomycetia bacterium | reverse complement strand
ATGCTGATTCGGGCATGGGAGATCCTCGGTGGCGTGCATTTTGCAATAACTTACGTACGATAGCACGCCACCGAAAGTTCTCCTTGCACGAAGTGAATCAAGATGCGATTATATCTCTTCTATTTAATAATCAGGTGTAGATCCATTAACACTAATAACGAACCTCGAAGATAATTATAGTATTTTCCTCAATTGTTTTAAGGAACTCTATAAATAGTTACAGCATCATAATCAATGTTATTATAAGTTCCTTCCGTATATGCGACATACGGCTTGGTCGGAGTTAGAGTTATCGTAAAGTTAGCGAACCATCTTTCAGGATCACCCTGAACAGGCTCTTCTGGAATTATTACTATCGCAGGGGTCTCAATGTAAATACTTTCGCCATCTGCTGGACGTAAATTGTATAATCGAACTATGTGATTAAGTAATCCTGGCTCACGAGTTCCCTTAACTTTCAAAGTTGTTCCATTCAGCTCAAATGGCTCATCAAATTTCAAGATTGCAGGATCAGTCGCCTTTAATGTTATATCAGGCATAGCTATCTCCGGTTAGGTTGTGGAATGATTTGCAGCTCTTTGACAACGATATCGGAATTACTCAAATAAAGTCCTAGCGAACCACTCGCTGGGTAGGTTGGCACGGTCTTTAACGGACCTGGTGGATGCTTAAATATATTCTCCCATAAAAATCTAATAACTTCTGGATCCCTTTCCATTTTGTCACGATCCCAGGTTCCCAACTTAATATTGTCAATAAATGCCTCTATCCGATTCATAGTGACATTGACTTCCATGCAATACGTTCGGCTAAAAATCATCCCCTGGTTAAGTATGGGTTGTATAACATTTTTTGGTAAAGCGGGACTTACTTGCCAAGGAGTCGGATTAGGCCGACCGTGCTTGACATGGTGTATCGCGCCGAAATCCCATCGAATCGGGTCTTCTTTCACTCTAGGGTCAAGAGTCATACTAAATCGGCATACGTCATATTCGCGTTGTTTATCATCTCCTCTAATCATCCCTAATAGATACAAACCGAATGTGTTCGGGTTTGCTCCTCTTGGTCTTGGTTCTACGACCATTCTCAGACGATAGCTGGAAATCGGCATTTCCGGCATGAGTTCCATTAAGGTGACACGATCCGAGCGTAACTGAGTATGGGCCAACCGAATAACGTGAAACGGTTGACGCTCTTCATCTATCCACCAGCGATGATAACGCGGACCTCGATTCCGTTCGATTAACATGACAGGCCGATGCTCTTCTAATTCCTTCTCATATTGCAAGACCGCTCGTTCCGGGTCCGTCTTCCGTGAGGTTTCAGGAACTAACGCCAACGCTACGGCAATCAACGGTGCCGCCAGCATTCCCACCGCCGCCCGCGAGCCTAACCACCACGGACCTCGCGGCACTACCACCGCCGTCTTCACCGGTTCCCCTCGCAGGACTCGCCCTAATTCCTCCGCTAACTCGTTTGCATCCCCATACCGCTTGTCTGCTCGCTTCTCCAAACATCGCATCCGACTCGCTCACCGACGGATACACTGGCTTTTCTTGTTGAATCGACATCATCAAGTCGATCTCACTGCCTCCCTGAAACGGTCTGCGCCCTGTCAATAACTCGTACAACATCACTCCCAGCGACCACACATCACTCGTCGCTTCCACCTTCTTCCCGCGCGTCTGTTCCGGCGACATGTACGGCACTGTGCCCACCATCTGACCCGTTCGCGTCAGTATCTCTTCCGCCGGACCACGCACCAACCCAAAGTCCGCTACGTGTGGTTCTCCTCGCTCGCTCATCAACACGTTGCTCGGCTTCAAGTCTCTATGCACCCATCCTTGGCGGTGCAAACATCCCACTCCTTTCGCCACTTTCTCCATCAATCCCACCGACTCTCGCCAACTCGGTCGCCTTTCTATCACCTCTTTCATCGTTCCGCCGTTGTACCACGGCATCGTGAACGCCGCTTCCCCTTTATACATCCCCAGATGATACACTGGCACCAAGTTCGAATGAACCGATTGACCCGCTATTTCCGCCTCTCGATAAAACCGTTTTAACGCCGCATTCGTCGTCCACTTTCCTTCTCGCATCACCTTCAACGCTACATATCGCTTCAACGACTTCTCATACGCACGATAGACTACCGCCTGACCCCCACGCCCCAACTCTTCCACGATCTCATGCGCCGGCAGCTCCAGTAATTCTTCGGCCACGCCTTGAGGACTTGACCGCGCTGCCGTGTATCCCGTGACCGGCTTACCCGACTCTTCCAAAACACCCAACAGGCGAAAACGCTCACGCAACGCTTCGCGATACTCTGCATAACGCAACAGCCATTGCGTCGGATTGGGATTCTCACCCTTCTCTCGACGCAGGCTGAATAACGTCACGATCAGTTCCACTACCGTTTCGCGTCTTATCGATTGCTCGCTACGCTCCGATACGAAGCTTTCTATGCTGATATCCACGCCCGACTCAACGAGGCGTCTCAACTCTTCGCAGAGCTTTTGAAATGGTTCGGCGGATGGGGACAATGCTGATTCGGGCATGGGAGATCCTCGGTGGCGTCGAGTACACTTTTATCCTACAAAAGAATTAGCCATTTGGCAAGTAGCCAGAATTTTTTTCACAGTTTGTCGCCCGACCCGTGACAAGACGGTGAAGAAAAATCCGCTCGTAGAACAGCCTCAGAGGTGGATGCCGTCGCGTGCGGAGCCTGGTCTCCACTACGTCACCTCGGGAGACGTTTGAGCGGGTGACGACGTCTCCCAGATTCTTCCTCTGCGGCCGATGCGCCGGAGGAGGTTGGTTGATCACCAACCAGTTACCGCAACGGGATTGGCTCTGGCCGAATACTGGGGACGTGATCGACCCGACCTTTAGCCTGATTCCGACGGCCGATAGATTTTTTTTCGTCGGTGCAGAGGTGGGGCATTTGCCCTTGCGATACCGATGGGTCAAAATGATCGGAGTGAGGGGATCAATCGGGAAAATGTCGTTAAATGGAAACGATTTCATAGAGACCTGGTGCCCGGCGTCCATCACACGCCGGGCATCGCCGTCGGGAGGGCTTAGCGGCGTTCCAGAAACAAAACCTGACTGCCGGAACCCGTCCTCTTTCGTACTTCTTTGCCGCTGCGATCCAGTTCGACGATCTGATTGGTGTTTCGGCTGCCGACAAGGATATTGCCGTTAGGAAGCGTCGTGACAAAGGTAGGGAAATTAGCCACAGCGGCTTCCCACTTTTGCTTGCCGTCCTTGTCGTAAGAACGGATCACATTGTTGCCGTTGTCGGGAGCAATAAAACTACCATCAGCGTTGAACTGCACACGGCTAAACACATTGAGAAAACGCCCTGTGTTCACAGAACCGGCCTCTTTGCCTTCGCGGTCATAACGGATCAACATTCCATTGGTCGTCATGATCGACATGCGTCCATCGTCGAACATGTAAGCAGATGCAATGTCATAACCGGGGCGAGTGACCGTGCGCGTCACTTTCTTTTCACGATCTAACAATGTCAAACTATTTCGCGTTGCTACGAACGTGTTGCCGTTCCGGAGACGATAGGCGGCAATCGGATTAGCCACGTTATAGGTCCAGTGTACTTTGCCTTTCAGATCGTATTCCTGAACGCGGCTATAGTTATATTCGGAAACCAATATCCGATCACGTTTGGCCATCGAAGCGTGCATCTGGAATTGTGAGCCGACCTCAACCTTCCACTTGATCACCCCGCTGTTATCCATGGCCGAGACAACGGAGCGGCGAGCGACCCCGGCCCCGGCGCGGAAATCAATCGACCCCATAAGGGTTAAATTACTACCCGGCGCATCGAACTCGACCTTGGTCAGGTCGATCTTAGCTCCGTCGCCTTTCAACCACTTCTCCCAAATCTTTCGCGACGCGCCTCGCGGGTCACGTTCTTCGGCCGGCGGACCTTCGGGCGATTTTTCACCGGCGACGGCGAATAGTGCATCTTCTGCAGCCGCGCTATCCTCCTCAGACTCGGAGCCGACCAACTCCACCAGCGTCGGCAACGCTTTCGCATCGCGAGCCTCAACCAAAGCCAACGCCACCCGCCGCCGCACGCCGACGGCCGTATCGCCCAACAATTTCCGGGCGAGGTTTTTGTTTTCCTCGGCCCCTGATGCCAAGGCGGACCCCGCCGCGGCCCGTTGCACGTTCAAGGTTGAAGCCAGCGCCACGAGCACGACCGGCAGCGGTTTGCCGTCCTTATCAAGAGCCAGCGGAGCGAGAGCCTTTGCCGTCTCGTCGGCCACTTCGGCACTCTCGATGTGAGGCAAGAGGTTTAACAGCGCCTCGGCTCCCTCCGGCGGTTTGCGAACCGCCAGCACCCGAGCGACAGCCGGAAGAATACGACTATCATCAGAAGGCGGGGTGATACGGTCCAGTGCATAGCGTGCACGTTTTTTGACTTCCGCATCCGCGGATTGGAGTGCAGCCGTCAATTTGGCCCGTGCCACAGCCCCGAGATCCACCAGGCCCCGAGTGGCTTTTTCGCGAACGCTATATTCCTCGTCACCCAGAAGGGCGATGAAGCCGTCCACCTGCTTGATTTTGTCCGGTTGAGGAGTCCGCTTGCGCATAAACTCCAGCACCCCAGCGGCGGTTGGCTCAACCTTGAACTCACGTAAGACGGCAAGGTCGGCGTCTGTCTGCGCATGAGAGGATGCAACCTGCACCATCGCGACTACACAAGACCACATGATCAATCGGCGAACCATCGACATTCCCCCCCGCGTGTATCAAGGACGCACCGCGCGGGTGACGCGCGTCTCTCGCCTATATTCCCAAACTTCCTTGCCCTCCCGGTCCACCTCGAACGCCCGCTTCTCGGTCATTGACGTGATCAGGATATTTCCGCCCGGTAACACCAGCGCGGTAATCGGCTGCTCGACCTTGATCTCTCGGACGATTGTACCATCCATTTTTCGTTCAACCACCCGGCGATTGTGTAGTTCGGGAATGAGGACGTTCCCGGCGGGCGTCAGATCCACTCGTCCACCCGACGTGTACACCTCAACTCCGAATCCCGCTACGTCGCGCCCGTTTCGATCGACCCGTACGAAACGGGCTACGCCCAGCGTCGTGACCATGAGGTTATCGCCACCCGGCAAACGCCTCGCCCGCATGATTTGCTCACCAGACGGTCGATTATACTCCCAAACGGTGACGCCCTTGGGATTTACCTCGATTAAACCTTCCCGAGTGGCGATGAAGGTGTTTCCATTAGGCAACCGCTGAGCTGACAACGGAGATGAAACCCGGTGCTCCCAAACAATATCGCCCTTGCTATCGCGTTCGGTGACTCGCCCCGCGTTGTGCTCCGCCACCAAGACGCGATCCTTCGGCAAGCGTTGGACATCAAGCGGCATTCCTAAGCCGGTGATGCGAAAGCGAACGCGATTGGAAGCGTCGAGATCTATTATCTCATCGCGATCCAACAGGACGACGGTGGTGAATCCGGCAATGCGGGCATATTCGATCGCTACTTCGAGATCGACCTTCTCGCCCTGTTCTTTCCACCATGCTTCCCAGGCTTTGCGATAGTTCTTGCGCGCAGTTTCGTCCGTTCCGCTCGGCACCGGAGCACGATCGCCCGCCAAACGCAGCAATAAATCCTCCGCCAGTGACGTCTCCCGTGACAGCGGTCGGTCTGTCTCTGCGATCAGAGCCTTGACCGCTTCCTTCTGTCCTGCTTCGATCAAGCCAATCGCCGCGGCAAAGCGAACCGGGCCGGATTCGTCAGCGAAACATTTCTCGACGGCGTCGTAATGTTCCTTTACGCGGTTTTGACAGATGACCGTCACCGCCGCTGACTTAGCACGCACCGAGCGACTCTTGAGAGCTGCCACGATCAGAGGGTCGGGTTGGCCGGCACGAACCCCGATGGTGGACAAGGCAACTTTCATTTCACCACCGACCATGTCGTCTTCAGCGGACTCGATACATTCGAGTAATACAGCCACCGCTCCATCGGGCTTGAGCCGTGCCAGTTGGCGAACGGCAGCAGCAGCCAGTTCTAGGGCATCGCGTCCTCCGGATTGAGCGTCTTCCAGGCAACGCCGAGCGCGATAGCGAATCTCCAAGTCATCGTGTTTGCGTGCCGCTTCGAGAAAACGGCGAGCACGTAGGCCGATGGTCGTCAGACGAACGGTAGCATCCTCACGAACGTACCACGATTCGTCGCCCATCTGTTCGACGAGTTGTTTGATCCGTTCGTCGGTAATTTCGGTGTATCGTGATCGCAGAAACACCATCAAACTCGGGCCATCCAAATTAATTTTGCCCGCTTTCAACAGTGCTTCATCAAAATGAAGTGGGTGATCACTACTCGGCGGAGCCGCATGGGGAGCGATCAGCATGAGAGCGAAGATTAAATAGCTCATCACGTCCCCCTGTAACAAGACAAAAGATAAGCCGCCAACCAGCCCAAGCAAAGAAAAAATAATTTCGTTCGATCTTGATGCCTTGGCGGTTTACCTTTTTAGCAAACGCCGGGCCCCTTGAAATCGCGACTCGGATCAACGCCGACGTACACGAAAACAATAGGCGTTCGTGTTATAGGTGCTAATCTGCTTGCCCTTTTTGTCAAACTCTGTGACGGGGTTCGGCCAATTCTGCGATAGTACCAACGTGCCGCCCGTCGGCAAACGAATGGCGTGCGTCGGCTGAGTCGTCGTCAGATCGGCCAACTTCTTGCCGTCTCGGTCATACTCGGCCACTTGGTTACGCCAGCCCAACGGGATCAGCACGTTACCGTTGTCAAGAATTTCGTTTTGGAAATAGTGAATTTCCGGCACACTGAAATTTTTTAGCTCTTTGGTTCCACTTTTATCAAAGTGAATAATCTGACGATTGGTGGTCACCAACACGATATTCCCGTTGGGTAATCGCCGTGCGGTATAGACATCATAACCGGGGCGATTGATTCGCAAGGTTTCCTTACCGCTCTTGTCCACTTCCATCAACACATTGCGACAGACGATAAACGTACGCCCGTTCTTCAGCCTTTCTGCTTGCATCGGATTGCTGGGCAATCCTGTCTTTTCCCACTTGACGGCTCCCGATTTGATATCGCGCTCCGTGACACGGTTTCCGTTATACTCAGCGACAAGAACGCGATTACCTGACAACCATTGAGCATCCCAGGGATTGAGCAATCCGGTAATCTGCCATACCTGCTTGTTATTCTTGTCGAGTTCTTGCACTTCATTATTTCCAGCCTTAACAAGAATAGTATGGCCGATATAGGTGACGCGATTAGTTGGGGCGTTGCGGTCGAGCATGACCACTTTGGCCTTGTTGTCTTCCCACCATTTGGCCCACACCTCGGCACGTTTCTTTCCATCGTCGGGAAGTTCTTTTGGAGCCGTATCTCGCGCCAATCGTCCGAGATAATCGTCGGCCCGTTCGATCACGTCGGCCGGAGCGTCTCCCAAGGACTTGATCAGGACTGGAACCGCTTCGGACTCCTTGGCACCGGCTAAGGCCAAAGCCACGCGACCTCGAACGGCCGCGTCCTTGTCGGTTAGCAATTTCCGCACTTCCGGCATATAGTCCGTCAATGGACCAGCGCACAGAGCCACACCCGCTGCTGCTCGCCGCGCTGCAGCCTTTTCCTGAGTTGCCTTGACCAATTCGGGATTCGCTTTACCGCCGACATAAGCAACGGCGTTAAGAGCCTGTTGCATCTCCTCGGCCATGGCCTCATCGTCAGCGAAGGGCATGTAGGCGATGATGGTTTCGACTGCGCCTTTGGGTTTGCGCAGAGCGATCAAACGAGGCGTGGTAATCGAAAGCGGTGGAGACTTATCCATTTCGATAGCTTCGACACACTTGGCCGCACGGTTGCGTATCTCCAGGTCGGCATTCGTCCGCGCCAGTCGCAACAGAGGTAAAATTTTCGCGCCGGTCTTTTTCAACTCGTTTTCCGCTTTTTGGCGATCATCAAACGAGTCATCACCGAGCTTTTCAATGAGTTTTTGCGTACGTTCTAGGTCGGCTTCACTCAGAGTCCGTTTTTTGATCTCGTCGAGGAGTCCGGTTCCCTCGGTGTCCAGCCACCATTTTGCCCAAGCATCACGTGCCTTTTCGCGGGCGACGGCATCATCCGTGATCGGCATCTTGGGAGCCAGATCGCCGGCCATTTCGACCAGGAACGACTCGATCTCTTTCGCTTGCTCGACGGGTACCTCCGTCAACAGAGTGATCAGCGTCGAGACGGCCTTGGGGTCCGACGCACCGGCCAAGGCTAATGCGGCACGCAGTCGGACGGATGGCTTGGGATCGTTTAGCAGTTTGCGGAATACATCCCGTGGCTCGGGAATACCTGCTTGGCACAACGCCTGTACGGCAGTCGCCCGACGAAGGGCATGACGATCGCTCAGGGCGTCTAGCAACACCTGAACTGGCTTACCTTTTTCGTAAGCCACACTCGCCAAGACATTCCGCAACTCCTCTTGGACGGCATCCGTCTCGGCGTGGGGCAGGTAGGCCAACAAAGCCTCGGCAGTACCGGCAGGGCGTCTCGACCCTAGCAATCGGATAACCGACGAGCTCAAAGCGCCGGGGTCTTCTTCCATTGCTCGAAGTAATGCCTTGGACTGTACGGACAGATCGGGCGAGTCAATCTCGCGAGCCGCCATCCGCAACATAGGGACGGCCGGTGCGCCGATGGACACGAGACGGGCCGACGCCTTCTGTCGAGCTAGCAGATTACTGCCTTCCAGATCATCAATCAGTTTTTGTAATTCCGCACGGGTCGCTTCGCCCTTAGCTCGCGAACTGAGAAATTCGACGAGGCTGGCCCCATCTGTCCCGAGATACGCCGCTTTCAAGCGCGCCTCGTCAGCGGCCACATCATCCTTGTCATCGGAACGGCCGGTACTGCTCGCCATGATCAGGACGAACACGGCGACCGGAAGGAGGATCAGACGTCGCATCGCGATTCTCTCTGTTTACCGTGGGGAACTCAACGTCGGAAGGCCCGGAACGGGTTGTGCGACAACCCCTTCCATTCTTTGACGACCTTCCCTTTGCGATCTATCTCAACCAACTCATTTCGGCCATTACTTGCCACCAGGGTGTTACCGTTAGCGAGCCGCGTGGGCGGTGTTGGATTGATGACGGAGGCACTCCAAACTTCTTTGCCGTCAGGTCCGTACTCGATAACTCGGTTGTTACTGCTCACCGAAACGACGATCCGATCGCCTGGAAGGATATCGGCTCCACTCAAGCCGAGCGATGAAATCGGAATCGTAAAAGTCTTGACCTGCTTTCCGTTGCGATCCAGGCGAATGTACTCGCCGGAGTAGGCCACCAAAGCCATGCTACCATCGCGGAAACGCTTGGCTCCCAGGATCGTGTTGGTCGTGTAGGGGTAGTTGAACACCGTCTTACCGTCCTTGTCCACCACCATGAGAGCGTTGCGGCATCCGAGCCAGGTATGACCATTGGGCAAGCGATCAAGGGCGAAGGGCGTGTTGAAATATTTATCCCAGATGATCTTATTTTTGCGGTCGCGTTCCGTGACACGGTTTTGCTGTTCGATCACCAAAATATTGCCATTCCGTAATAACTGAGCATCCCAAGGATAATCGAGATTATCAAGCTCCCACCGGACCTTGCCCGTAGGATCCATCTCCAGCACTCGTCCCCGATTACCTTTGAAGCGATTCCATTGCTCGACGACGATGATTTGCCCAGCGGTTCCGCCGCTGAGATCGACACGTGCCAGGTCCAGCGTCGCGCCGTACTCTTTGTACCATTGCTCCCAAGCTGTCACCGCTTTGACGCGAGATTCTTTGTCCGCGCCGGCTGATTGATTGGGTGCTTTGTCTCCAGCGAGACGACATAATAACTCTTCAGCTTCCCAAGTCTGCTCGGTGGGAAGATCAGCAAGACACCCGATTAGTGTGGCGATCGCCGCTTTTTCGCCGTAGCACGCTAACGCGACGGAGACCCGAAATCGAACCAGTGTTTCTTTGTCGCTCAACAGCCGACGCACGGCCGGTATCGCGGCTGGTGATTTGGCCTTGCAGATGGCCTGGGCTGCAGCCGCACGACGTGCAGGGGCACGATCCGCCAACGCTGCGATCAGTGCATCATCTGGCTTGCCGGCAGCACAACCAACACCGGCAAGGATGTCGATGAGTTGCGTGGTAATCTCTTCGGATTCACTAACCGCGATATAACCCAATAACGCAGCAATCGTTCCCTCGGGTTTACGCAAGGCCAGCAAGCGAGCCGCGGCCTGCGGCAACGGATTCGGCGCATCTTTCTCGATAGCTTCTAGGCATTTTTGCGCGGCTGTGCCAATTTTTGGATCCGCCTGTGCTCGCCGAAGTTGAGATGCAGCCTTCTTCCCAAATGACAACAACTCCATTTGAGCAGCTGAACCTTCGCCATCGGAAAGTTTGGCGATCAAAGTGTCGATCTTCTCGCGTTCGTCGTCACGGGGCGTCCGCGAGCGAAACTCTTGGAGAAGCAGACTGCCATCCGCGTTTTTCCACCACGACGCCCACACGGCCTGACGCAACTTTCCAGACATCGCGTCATAACCTTTTGGCCCCGCAACGGTCCATTCACCAGCCAAATTATTCAAATAATCCTCGGCCGGTGTTCGCAGAGATGGTGGCAACTCGGCTAACAAGTCGATCAAGACGGGAACCGCTTCGGAATCATAGGCTCCGACGAGGGCCAAGGCCACGCCCAGCCGAACGGACGGCTTAGGGTCTTTTAACAACGGGCGAATGATCGAATAACAATCTGGCCCGCCGACCTGACCGACTGCCGTCGCCGCCGTTGTTCGTCGGATGGCGTTATTATCCTTCAGAGCCTCGATCAATGCAGGATCGGGTTTCCCGTTGCGTAATGCTGTCGCATAGATGGCAGCCTGAATTTCCTGAAAGCTGGGATTGTCTTCGGCATAGGGAAGATAATCCAGCAAAACACGGGATGCACCGTCGGGCTTCGTCATGGCCAAACCGCGTGCAGCATGAATAACCAGACTGGCTCCCACCTCGCCTTCGATCAGCCCCATGATCGCCTTGGCACGCCTAGATGCCTCAGGATTCTCAGCATTATTGATCGTTTCGCGAAGGAGAGGCACACAGGGCGATCCTATGGCCACCAACTCATCTTGCGTCCCGTCAGCGTCAGAAGACGAGAGTCGGGCGACGAGAGAGGCTATCCGCTCACGAGACGGAGCAGGTGGCGTGCGGAGACGGAAAAACGCGAGTAACGCCTCCCCGCGCACCGGCAGTCGTGCCACCCGCAATATAGCTTCGTCGGGAGGGCCACCGACACCCGGCGGTAATGCCCCTACCGTGACCTCGATCGCCGCGTAGGTGGAGGTCGGAGAAGAGGAAGGTACCGGTTCAGCACGCCGCAGCGTCTTGCCAGGCATCAGAGCCAGCGTCAGGACGAGGCAAGCGGGAGACAGCATCATCCGTCAAACTCCAAGACTACTGGGAATTCCGAAGGTACCCTTACACATCATAGACGATTTAGCGACTCACCGGGAGGAGAATTTTACCGATGACTCTCATTGTGTCTGATATTCCCTTATATTCATTTATTTACTCAGAACATATTTCATCAATTCCCAGCCCCGCACAAATGATAACGAAGCAGTCGCCGCTACCGCCTCATCATAACCCAACTGACCGCGCGACTCGATCCCTGTTCCAGCCAAGGCGAACGGCACCGCTCCATAAGCATGAGCACGGGTTCGAAGCGTCGTTCGATGGTCCGGCGAAATCAGAATGCGCCACTCACCATGACGCGGCAAAGCCTGCAACAGCGGCCCGACAATGTGCTCATCAATCCGCTCTAAGGCCTTGATTTTCTCATCGACTCGGCCTTCGTGCGAAGCCTCATCCGGGGCTTCGATATGGACGCATACCAAATCGTGATCCCGGAGGGCCGCCACCCCTGCCCTCCCCTTGGCCGCGTAGTCGGTGTCGAGATAACCGGTTGCACCAGGAACGTCGATCCGCTTCCAGCCGAGCAACTGCCCAACGCCCCGTACCAAATCGACCGCGCTGATAATCGCCCCGCTACAACCGTAAACCTCGCGAAAAGGCTTGAGACTCGGCCGCTTGCCCTGCCCCCACAGCCAGATTTGCGTTGCTGGTCGTTTCCCTGCCGCGATCCGAGCGACATTGACCGGATGGCCAACCAATGCGTCTTTGCTCGCCTCCATCAAACGAACCAACGCTTCGCCTTGGGGACCACGCGGCAAGTAGTCCACGATGGGCCGATCAGGAATGTCGTGGGGAGCCTGAGTCTTCGTGGTGGCCAATCCCTCTAAACCGGGACAGGCACGAGCGATCAAGGCATGTCGATATTGCACACCGGCGAACAACTCCAACGGAAATACGCCACCCACTTGCTTTAGGCGATTCGCGACAGCGGCGATCAGTTGACGTGCTTCCTCCGTGGTGATATGCCCCGCTGTAAAGTCGCGCATCTCGCCGTTCTCGACCGTTACGAGATTACAGCGGATGGCAAAATCGTCGGGGCCAAGTTCAATCCCCATCGCAGCTGCTTCTAAAGGCGAACGTCCCGTGTAAAAAATCAGTGGATCGTAGCCGAATAAACTGAGGGTAGCAACATCGGAGGCCGGGGTCAGGGTTGGCGGAACATTATCACTACGACCGACCACGCCGCTACGAGCCACTGTATCCATATGAGGTAAATGAGCAGCCTGGAGTGGCGTGCGACCGCCGAGGGAATCCTGTGGTTCGTCGGCGCATCCATCGGGGATGACAATCGCGATCTTCATCTTATCAACCCTCCTGGTTGTATCTCATAGATTATGCGGATCGCCCAGAATATCCAAGGGCGATTAAGCCTCGTTCAGTCACCATGACCCGCTTCAACACGTGCGTCGCGCACCACGTACAGAAAATTTTCCGGGTCCGTACCGTTCAGGACCAGTCGGCCCGTAATTTTCAATTGTGAGCGATTGGTGCGGCCGATCTTCCCCTCGGGTAATTCGACGAGAACAATGTTGGTTATCTCGGGATTTTCGCAATACCAACAGCCTATAGGGTTTTCGACGAGGAGAAACGAGCTTAGGTCGGTACCCTCGCCGATGGGCTGCATGTGACCACGCAATGTCACCTGCTTACCGTCCAGTTCTTTGAGGTAGCGATGAAAAGTGGGACGCATTCGACGGTCGACGATGGTCTCGCCGATCACTTCCCAGGCTAAAGGCGTGACGCCTTTGGGGTCGATCTCTGGCAGGGCCGCCAGCCCGACTTTGTTGATTAGTGGACGAGAGGAACGCGGCTTAAAAAGCCAGACATGGTCGTCATGATCCTTCGGAGACACTCCACCCGCAACCGAAAGCGAGGCCCGACGATCGGCTTCAGCCCTTGCTGCCTTACGGGAAGCAAGTAACTCTGGTTGGCGCATCTCGAACTCCCCAACACAACCATCGAGCAGCGCAGCGCGAGTCGCAGCATCGCCAGTCGCTCCCGCTAGTTCGCCCAGTTGCCAAAGAAGTCTCGCATCCGCCGGCATCCACAGGGCTAGCTGTTGCGTTTGGGCGATGGCTGCCGCCGGTAGTTTCTTGATACTCGCCTGATCGCTGTAACTCACTCCAAAAAGATTATCCAGCGAGGCGACTTTCTCCCGCGCTCGAAGCCGCACAAGGCGTAAGTGCAACTCTTCGACCCGCTGAAACTTACCGGGAGCGAGCCGAACCGCCTGTTCCAGCACAGCCGCCGCCTGGGTCAAGTCTCCGGCCTGGTGCCAGGCAGTACCGAGATTAGCAGTAAGACGAAAATGGTGTGGATAGAGTCGCTGAGCCACTCGCAAGACAGCTACCGCCCGCCCCGGTTCGCCCAGTCGCAAATACAATGCACCCAGGTCGGCAGACTCGTCCGCGCTGAGCGTCGCTTTTGCCGCGAGCCTATTGGCTTCTGATTCGTACCGCAGCCGTAGGGGGGTAGCGGGCTTCGGTCGGGCTATCAGCAATAAAGCTCGGTGATCAAGGAAAAATCCCGCCCATCGCGACGGCAACTCGGCAACCGTTTCCCCGGAATAATATAGCCCCGCACGGGCAACCAGAGGCGACAGACAAAGAAGCAACAAACAACGTCTCATCGCGTCGGCCTCTGAGGACATATCATTATTTAACAGTTGTACCGCACGCGACGGCCGGTGTCGTCCTCTTGCACACAAAAAATTGTTCCCCATCGCGCGAACCTCCTCGACGCCGTTTCCCTCCTCCTTTCTGTAAGCAAAAAAGTCGAGATTTTTCGGCATCGGTTGAAATGATTGTCACAACCGGCCGTGTAGAGCGTTAGAGAGATAGAGAAAATGGACTGATCGTTCGCCCCAATATCCCCTTGATGACACATCATGTCACTTGGGTAGTTTCATCCATTCCCACCGTTGGAGGGTCTGCCATGACTGTCCTATTCGGATGCTATGTGCTGCGTAACGTCGTTACCCGGGATGGGTTGGCGATCGTCGATTCGCGCCTCGGCACCGGCCGGGCCATGGCGATGACCCCAGTACCCATTCAAAAACCCCTCGGGGCCAAGTGGTCTAGCGTTCACTGACTGAGCGAACGGGACGTGTCAACGCCCCGGTATCGCAGGCGAACGCTAAACACGACGTGATACCTAACAACCCAGCGAGAAACCCCAGACGCGACAGGCGTCGTCCGCTGTCCTGTGCTGTGGCCTGATGTTGTCGCCGTGCTGATGGCTAGGCGATGGCGGTAGCCGAATGCGTATGCGTCGGCTGACTTGGGCAGAACAATCCAATTGAATGGGATAATTTTTTTATGAAATGGGATGAAATCACGCCCCTCGTGATTCGTGCGCAGTCGGAAGATCGGAACGCTTTCGGGGAACTGGTAGCGCGTTGCCAGCCGACCATCTACGCCCAGGCTCTGGCACGACTACGAAACGCAACCGATGCTCAGGAGCTAACTCAGGACGTGTTCATTCACGTCCACCGCAAACTGCCCCAACTGCGTGATCCGCAGTGCTTCATGGGTTGGTTGCGTCAGATTACGGCACGTATGGCAATCAACCACGCTACCCGAAGGCGGTCCATGCTGCCAATGGAGGGGGAGTTTCTCGATACAGCGGAAGCGACGGGGCCGAACCCGTTGGAAAGCCTCGTCCAAAGCGAACGCGCTGTCGAATTACACGCGGCGCTCGAACAACTCAAACCTGTGGATCGGGCGACACTGATTGCGTTTTACCTTCGCAGTCGAACGCTCAAGCAGATGGCCCGCGAGTTTGAGGTGCCGGTGGGTACCATCAAACGCCGTCTGTTCACGGCCCGCAATCGCCTAAAGGAAGTACTGGAGGGGGTGACAGTCGGAGCGTGAAACATTCTGCGATACCGGGGCGTTGACGCGCCCCGCACGTCTATACGACCCGAGCGAAACGATCCTTCCTCAATCCAGGCGCAAGAACCACCACGTTATGGTGAGGAATCCGACGCCGAAACAGAGCAAAATTCCACAACTTTGCAAAACGATTGTCAAATTCGGATCGTAGCCCGGCGTGGCGGCCAGTAACTCGCGATAGGCGTTCAACGCCCATCCGTGAGGTGTGAACAGTGTTACCGATTGTGCCTGTTCGGGCATCATCTCACGCGGCAAAACGCAACCGCCCAACACTCCCAATACCAGCACAGGCACACCGCCGAATAATTGGACCTGCGTCTCTGTCCGCGCCATCGACGCCACCAACATCGCTAGCCCCATCGCCGCGAATGAGGTAGTCAGCACTACCAGCGCTAACCAGCCGATTTGCTCCGGCATCGACCACGACTCCGGTCCCCAGCGCATCCCAAAAACGAGTTTACCCAAGATGAGCAACAAGACGCCCTGCCCCACGGAAACCGCGTAGCATGGTAATAATTTACCGAACAATATCTGAGCATGTGTCACAGGCGCGAGACGGTAGCGCTTGAGGGTACCTTGTCGCCGTTCGCCGACAAACACCCAACCGACGATTAAGACCAGGAAAAACGCAAACAACACAGTATACATCGGAACAAGGGTTTGATACAAAGCAGCCCCGCGACGTAATAGGCCGCTACCTTCGCGATCAACGAAATCACTCATCACCGCCTGTTCGCCGTCGCCCTTGGCTTTGGTCAAAGCGGCCCATGTCATGCCGGTCAGGTCGTACTTATTGAACTGTCGCCGTAACGCGGCCTGAACCCCATCACCAACACTCTCGCGAAATTTCTCGGCTTGTTTAGCGTCTTTCCCGGCTGCCAGTCTGATCATTTCGCCCAGTTTGATCCGTTCGCCAAACAGTAGACGCATACTGGCTGGTACGGGTAAGCGAACCTCATCGCCTAGCCGGTCGATAAAGCGCGGCTCGGATAATTTTTGGAATGCCTGCCCAATCATGTAGGGTAGAACAATTCGTAACATACAAACTTGAACAACCTGTTCGATAATCGCGTTTGCCGAACGTTGAGTCGGATCGCGTAACATTTCCAACCCCAGATTCACTTTCTTGGGGTCGAGATGTACACCCTCGCGATGGAACGGATTGATACTACCCGGCGTGTCGAGAAAGGAACAGGCGTTGACCTGCCGCGAAAAATCTTCGTTCAAAACCAATATAGCCGCCCGCCGATGATCGCGAATGAGGCGTTCGGCGGTCGCACGGTCAGGCACAATCTCTAGGCGAATGCCAGGCGTTTCGAGCAAATCCTGCCGCACCCAGTACGCCCACGACTTCCCGCCCATGCCGATACCACCATCCAGATCAACGATCGACAGTCGTAGCGTGTCGTCGGGCTTCTGGCCGAAACTTTCTCCGAGAATCAGGCCCAGAACCGCGACGAACACCAAGGGTAACGCCAATAGCAACGCCGCCGCCAACCGATCGCGAATCAGCAAGCGAAGCTCTTTGCGGCACAACGACCAGACGGCCTTCATGGTTAATCCCTCAATTCGCGGCCGGTCAGGTGCAAAAAGACACGTTCGAGATTCGGTTCGCGTGTTTCCAGGTGAGCCAAGGGTGTGTTGGTCTCTTGTACGAGGTTGACCACACGCACCAACGCCGCCCGTGGGTCGTCGGCGGCAATGTCTAGCCCTCCATCGGCGAGCGTAACCGCGAATCCCGGCACCTCGCGCAGCCGTGCGATTAAGGCATCCGCAGAGCCATCGACTTCGACGCGAACGACGCCGGGCATCCGGCGGATGAGATTATCGAGCGTGTCGCATGCCACCAGTTTACCCCGGTCGATGATCCCGACCCGATTGCACAAGGCTTCGACTTCTTCCATGTAATGCGTCGTGTAGATGATGGTCAACCCCTCACGGTTGAGCCGTTGTACCTCCTCGAAAATCAGGTTACGCGATTGCGGATCGACACCTACCGTCGGCTCGTCGAGTAGCAGGAGCTGTGGCCCATGCACGAGCGAGACGGCCAAATTTAATCGCCGTTTCATACCACCGGAAAATATCCCGGCACGGCTATCGGCCCGTGAATCCAGGCCAACCGCTTTCAACAATCGCTGAACCCGCTCGCGCAACATCGCACCACCGAGGCCAAACAGTTCGCCAAAAAACGTCAGGTTTTCGCGAGCTGTCAAGGCGTCGTAGATAGCCAATTCTTGGGGAACGATGCCTACCAAGCGGCGAATGGCCTGGTCACCAGGTCGAACGACACGGCCAGCGATGCGAACCTCACCGCCGGACGGATCGAGAAGGCAAGACAGGATCGAAAGTAGCGTAGTCTTGCCTGCACCGTTAGGGCCGAGTAGTCCGAAACGGTCGCCGCTATCGACACGAAAAGACACCGACTCCAGGGCACGCAACGCCCCATAGGATTTTGAGACAGCGGCGACTTCGAGTAGAGCTGACATAAGATTGTTTTAGGGATCGCGAGCGTTAGACACAAGTGAAGAGAAAATATCGAGAACTAACGCGTTGAATTTTTGGTAGTCGGGGGAACGAGTTGAAGAACATGAAACCGCTATTTGGCTGAGTCGAAAGTGTGACCCCGTCCTTGAGTTGTAAGCAAGGCTGGGTAAGGTGAGACACGTCAACTCTGCACACTTACTGGAGCCTGATCAAACTGCTCGGCCTCCAGTCGCCGACGCCGTTCATCAAGCAGTTCACCGTCAAACATCCAGTGTTCAGACCCGCTTGCCGTTGGGGTTTTGTAACCAAGCTTGTGTAATGCTTTGAGGGCTGCGGCCGACGGACTGACTACCTCGCCATCATATTCCAGCTTCCCGTCGGCAACTACGACCGCTCTGATGGATTCGTCACGGCTAAACAATAGAACATCCCCTGGTTTGATTCCGATGGTGTCAAGCCGGATACGGGGACGACGAGCTTTGACCTTCTCCAGCGCCTCCTTCTCTTCCGGCTCGACTTGGGCGACGCCCGGCGTAACTTCTTTGAACGGCCCGATACTGATGGCCAATACCACCTTCTCCGGGTCGAGTCGAAAGAACTCCCGCTTCGGATTGATCCGATACTCAGCGAATAATTGATGTAGCAC
>RGDT01000410.1 GCA_009918525.1 Planctomycetia bacterium | reverse complement strand
ACTGGAGCAGGGCTGGTGTGCGACCTACGACCCGGCCACCGCCCGGCTCGTCCCGTTTCGCGTGGCCACGGCGCGGGGAAACGCCTCCTGGCCTACCGATCCCCCTCGGATGAGCCACCCCGTGGTAGGCTCGTGCGCATGCCGCGTTGGCTCGCCCACACGATCGTCGTCGCTGCCCTCGCCGGCTTGCTCGCCCTCGCCTTCGCCCGCAGCGACTACGCCTGGAACTGGGCCGGCGTGTGGGAATACCGCGGCCTCCTCCTCGAGGGCTGGCTCACCACCGTGGGCCTCAGCCTGTGCGCCCTCGTGGCGAGCCTCGCCGTCGGCCTGGCGGCGGCGCTGTGCCTCGAATCCCGGTGGCGGCTCGTCGAGGCCGTGGGGCGGGTCTACGTGGAGGCGATCCGCGGCACGCCGCTGTTGGTGCAACTGCTCATCGGGTTCTACGTCGTGGCCAGCGCCGTGGGGATCGGCAACCGGTTCGTGGTCGGCACGCTCGTGCTCGCCGCCTTCAGCGGGGCCTACATGGCGGAGATCATCCGTGGCGGCCTGGCCGCCATCCCCGCCACCCAGCGCGACAGCGCCCGGGCGATCGGCCTCACCCCCTCTCAGACCCTGCGCTACGTGATCCTGCCGCAGGCGGTGCGCCTCGTGCTCCCGCCCGTGGCGGGGCAGCTCGTGTCGCTCATCAAGGACTCGTCGCTGTTGTCGGTGATCGCCATCGGCGAGTTCACGCTCGCGGCCCAGGAGGTCAACTCGTTCACCTACTCGACCCTGGAGAGCTACCTGCCGCTGGCCGTCGGCTACCTGGCCCTCACCCTCCCCCTCTCCGCCCTCTCGCGCTGGCTGGAAAAGCGCTTCCGGTACGAGGCCTGCGCTTCGACGGACCGCCGGTCCTCGATCGTCTCGCGCTCCAAACCGGCGCCGTCCAGGCTCTCGTCCTCGTCGGCCCCTCCGGCGGCGGCAAGACGACCCTCCTGCGGATCCTCGCCGGACTCGACCGTCCGGTGGCCGGGAGCGTGGCCTTCGACGGGGTGCCGCTGCCGGCCGACGAAGTGGGCCTGCGCGGCTACCGGCGCACGGTGGGGACGGTGTTCCAGGCCTACAACCTCTTCCCCCACCTCTCCGCCCAGGAAAACTTGCTGTTACCACTGGTCCGCGTGCACGGTTTGTCGGAGGTGGAGGCCCGGGAGCCCCTTTCAGCATGGGTGCTGCAAACTCGGATTTTGCCAATTCCAAGGAAGCACCCGCCGCCGCAGGGCATCGACCAAGATACCCGCAAAATGTTTTGTGACACCATTCCCCATGTAAGGTTCATAAGTTTTTTGCACCGATAGGTCAAAAGGGATCATGCTCATACATTATCATAATTTAGATACTCTTATAGAGCCCGCTTTTACACTAAGATTTGTTCCAGCTACACACCGCGCAAATACCTCGAAATAATCCCCATTTTGTATACTATCAACAAGCGAGAAATCTATTACTTGCGAACCTGTAGCAAGAGTACCTATAACAGATTCAATAAATATTTCATTAGATCCGTTAGGTGTTTGTAAATCTTTTGTTAGCATCACACCATTTTTAGCAACCCCAATTTGGACGAATGGGTTACCTGCGTCTGCATAAACTGATAATCTTATATCTATAACGCAAGATAACCTATCAAGGTTATTAAAGGTGATCCTGTTATGGATTGGTGCGCGGGTAGCAATAGCCGTACCGGTCGTTCCTGCAGCAGATATCGTTAAGCTTGTACTCGAAGGTTTACCACTTACATACGTACCCGCTGTTAAGTTTGCACTTGTTAAAATAGTACCTTGTGTTATAGAACTTACAATATTAGCTGGCACATTAGAAATTGTTGTCGCCGATATATCCCCTGTAAAGCTAGTATTTGAAGTAATTGTAAGAGCCATAGGGTTTAAAGAAGTAGTGGCCGCCGCGGATAAAGTCCAGAGCCTGAAACGAGAGTATCTACCCCCGCAACGATGCTATTTAAAGCATCAATATCTGATATGGCAACAGTAGTTGTACTGTTGGTAACTGCAGAAGACGTGTTCTCGATACCGCACTGTCCAAACTCATTCGAACCCCACGAATAAGCCTCACCTGACGCAGCAATCACAATCGTGTGTGCTCGGCCACATGCCACATCAACCATGGCTACAGCTGTTAATGTTCTCACTGGTGAGGGTCTTAATATGTCAGTAAATCGCTGTGATGAATCCTTTGATGAAGTAGCTTGAGCACTGTCATCAGAGTGTGCTACGTCATCTGCGATACCAGGCTTTGAAACATTCATCGAAATTGTTGTCGCCGATATATCCCCTGTAAAGCTAGTATTTGAAGTAATTGTAAGAGCCATAGGGTTTAAAGAAGTAGTGGCCGCCGCGGATAAAGTC
>RGDT01000409.1 GCA_009918525.1 Planctomycetia bacterium | reverse complement strand
CTCCATACCCAGGGTTGCACCTGGGCTGGTATGTAGCCGCCCCGTTGGGGCGAAGAGATGCCCCTAAGGGTCAATGCATACCAGCTCAGAACAATGCTCTGGGAAAACAACGCCCACCCATTCCCGCGTTCTGAAGGAACCCTGCATCCGGGGGCAATCCGCCCTCCAGCACCCATGAAGGCTAAAACGAAAACCACCGCTACGAAGGAAGAGGCAATGCCCGCGCTCGTGCCGAAGCTGAGGTTTCCGGAGTTTCGGGGGGCGGAGGGGTGGATCGTTAAACCCTTCGATGACCTGTTCACCATTGGAAACGGCAGGGACTATAAGCATTTGGAGGCTGGAGATGTACCGGTTTATGGCCCTGGCGGCTATATGCTCTCTGTGAACGACTTTCTCCACGATGGCGAAAGCGTTTGCATCGGTCTAAAGGGAACAATCGACAATCTAATGTTCCTGACGGGACGCTTTTGGACAGTGGACACATTATTTTACACCCACTCGTTCAAGGACTGCTTGCCTAAGTTCATCTTCGCGATCTTTCAGCAGATTGATTGGCTGAAGCACAACGAAACCAGAGACGTTCCAAGCCTCTCAAAGACCAACATCTAGAAGATTCGTACCGCAGTCCCATCCCCCGCCGAACAACAAAAAATTGCCGAGTGCCTGAGTTCGGTGGACGAGCTGATGACCGTGCAAGCCTGGAAAGTGGACGCGCTTAAGACCCGTAAAAAAGGCTGATGCAGCAGCTTTTCCCTGCTCCAACGGAGCAAGAGCATACCAGCGAAGGGCAACGCCCTGGATTCCCATCCCCGGGAGAGGACGTGAAATGATGAACCCATGGGCACCTCAATGCGGCGTTCCTTCAGAACCCATGTATGTTATCTTACCCATACCCAGGGCGTTCCCATACCCAGGGTGTTGCCCAGGGCTGGTATGCCCCGCCCCGTTGGGGCGATGGTTTGTCCCAACGGGACACCGCATACCAGCGAAGGGTGCAACCCTGGGAACCATGCCACGCAAATCCCCGCGTTCTGAAGGAACGCTGCATATCCCCGAATGGGGAACCCGCACCCGATCTAACCCGATGCGGCGTTCCTTCAGAACCCATGTATGTTATCCTATCCATACCCAGGGCTAGTATGCATGGCTCCGTTGGAGCCGAAAACCACACTAATTGATTCCTCATGCCACAATCACTCTCCAACATCCTCATTCATTTGATATGGAGCACCAAGAACCGCTATCCGTGGCTGTCGCCGGGCATGCGTGAGAAGACCCACGCCTTTCTCGCCGGGGCAGTACGGCACATGGATTGCGAGGCGTATCGCGTCGGCGGCATGGCGGATCATGTGCATCTGGCGGTGCGTCTTTCCCGCACTCTTTCCGTGGCAGACTTGGTGAAGGAAGTCAAAACCGCGTCCAGTAAATGGCTGAAAGAAGGAGACTCGGAGTTCAACGGCTTCTACTGGCAACAGGGCTACGGAGCATTCTCCGTGGGCATGAGTCAGAAGGACACCCTGCTCCATTACATCGACACCCAGGAGGAACACCACCGCACGCGGACGTTTCAGGAGGAATACCGTTACTTTCTCTCCAAATACGCAACCGACTATAACGAACGCTATGTGTGGGACTGACCAGAATGCTGTGGACATGAGAGCCATTACCCCAATCAGCCCCGAAGGGGCATCCGCATACCAGCCCAGAGCGTTCGTTCTCCTACCGCTGGAAAACCACCGACGCGCTGGTCGACGACGGGCGTTTCAAGAGCCACAGTGTATTGTTTTGGGGCGGTGCCGAGGAATGCATCCGCACCAAGCTGCTCAAGGACGGACATCTTGATACCGTCATTCACCTGCCCGCCAATCTCATCTACTCCACCGGCATCCCGGTGTGCATCTTGGCGCTCAAGAAGTGCAAGAAGCCCGACGACGTGCTGTTCATCAATGCCGCCGAGCACTTCGAGAAAGGCAAACGGCAAAACCAGCTCAAGCCCCAGCATATCGCCAAGATCATCGAGGCTTACCAGAACCGCACCGAGGAGCCCCGATACTCCTGCCAAATGGAGATGTCCGAGATCGAGAAGAACGATTTCAATCTGAACATCTCGCGCTACATCAGCACGGTAACCGCCGAGGAGGAGATTGATTTGACGGCAACACATGCCGAGCTAACGAAGATCCATAGCTCGATTCAACCGGCAACGGCCAAACACAATGAGTTCTTGAAGGAGTTGGGTCTACCATTGTTGCCATGAGGCGGGGAACCGGGGACAGGATCAAAATACCACCTGCTGCCAAAAGTGCACGGTATTTTTGAGTACGAGTACCACAATTAACCAGAGCGGAATGAAGGGATTTATGGGGAGGGGGTATAAACAGGTAATGAAATCAACTGAAAGAGAACCATACTACACGAACATATACTCTATTTTTAAAAGAATGAACCCAATTAAAATC
>RGDT01000408.1 GCA_009918525.1 Planctomycetia bacterium | reverse complement strand
CTTTAGCGTGGCCTTCTCTCGCTCGGCAAAGGAGTCGGCATCCAGTGCCTTGATTAGCCGGCAGACCTCGTCGCGATGCGCTTGCAACTGCGCCTTTACGTCCTTCATTTGACGGACTAACAACTCAACGCCGTCCATGGTTAGAGCGAGCGACCACATCGCCCGATAGGCTTTGACGGCATCGGAATCGTCAAGGCTTTGCCAGGCGTCGTCAGGTTTTTGGGAGGGCGGTGGTCCCATTCGAGCTGGTGGCATATCGACAACACCACCCGAAGCCACGCTTAACACGGTATCGGAAGATTCGATCTCGTGGACCTGATCGTCTATCAGTTGCCATCGCCGTACCATTCCCGTCTTGCTCGGATAAGCCAATATTCGGCCGTTGGACGCAAAGGCCAATTGTCGCACGGCGTCGCCTGAACCCTTTTGTACGCCGCGCATTTGACCGGATCGCACCTCGTAGAGACATACGCAACCGCCTTGGTGCGATGCGGCTAATGTCTGCCCGTCGGGGCTGAAGGCTACCACATAGGCCGGACGCTCGACGCGGGCCTGGGGATGCAGAAACGACAGACGAAAACCACTCGTTGTATCAAATAATTGTGCACCCTCTCTCGTAGCAGCCGCGAACAGTGTTCCCTCGGGGCTGACGCTTATTGCGCTGATACCTCCTTCGTCGATCTGAATGGCCCGCGTGGCTCGTAGTGTGCTCAGGTTCCAAAGTCGGGCTTGCCCGTCGGCTGCTCCGCTCACTACTCGCTTGCCATCAGGGAAAAAGGCCACGGCTTGTACCGCCGCCCCGTGGCCGGTCAGTTTGCCCAGCGATTTACCGTTTGCTGTGTCGAACAAGTAAATGACAGGACCAGCCGCAACCGCCAGTGATTTACCAGTGGAAGACAGCGCGATCGCCTTAACCGATGGCACCGGGATCGTGCGCGGAGGTGTGTCCCCACCTACGACGCGAATGCGAATCAAGGTCGCTTCCGCGACAGCTAGTAATCGGCCGTCACCTGATAAAGCAACAACGGGACTCGACGAAGCAATCAGCCACAGGAGCAACGGGTACGACATGGAACCACCACCTCCCGATAAGACGAACGCCGAAAACTTAGCCCCGTTTTGCCTCCAATTCCTGCCAGCGCGCGTATAACCGCTCGACTTCCGCTTTTGCTGCATCCAGGGCGCTACAGGCTTCCGTCAGGGCCGTATGGCTCTGAGTTGCTGCTGTCTGTATCGCAGCCTCGCACTCGGCGGCTCGTTCTTCGGCTGCCTGAATCGCAGCTTCGATGCCGTCGTATTCACGTTGCTCGTTCCACGACAGTTTTTTCGGCTTCGCCGCGGAAGGAGCGGCCTTTTTCGTCAGGGGGGCTGGTTTTAACGCCTCAGTGCGTTGGGCCTCGGCCCGTTCCAGCGCCGCGAGCCATTGGCTAACACTGGCGTAATTAGAGGCATTACCGCAACCATCAAGACCTACAACTTCGGTACAAAGACGGTCCATCAATTCGCGATCGTGGCTTACGAGCACGACCGCGCCAGGGAACTCTTCCAGACTCTCTTCGAGAGCTTCGAGTGCGGGAATGTCGAGGTCGTTGGTTGGTTCGTCGAGCAATAATACATCCGCCGGGCGGAGCATGAGTTGAGCTATGCAAACGCGAGCCTGTTCGCCCCCGGAAAGACTACCAACAGGAACTTCTAGTTGTTCCGTTTTGAACAAAAACCGTTTCGCCCATGCCTGAACGTGCATCGGCCGACCGCGAAAATCGACTTCGTCCCCAACCGGGCATAGGGCTTTGCGTAACGTCTGGTTGGTATCGAGGGCCGTGCGGCCTTGTTCGAACATCACCATCCGCAACCCATCCGCAATGGTGACACTCCCGCTGTCCGGCGTGATGAGTCCTGCGAGGACACGCAAGAGCGTACTTTTGCCGCTACCGTTCGCTCCCAGAAGTCCCAATCGCATACCCGGATGAAGCGTCGCGTCCAGACCGCTAAAAAGTTGACGCCCGCCTAGGGAATGGCTCAACCCCACCGCGGTCAATAGCTTACGGCTCTGGCGTAGTGTTCCGACAAAGTCAATCCCGGCCATACCAGCCGCGGCGTTGCGTTCTTTTAGATCCGCGAGTTGCTCACGCCGTCGAGCGGCATCTTCGATGCGCGACGCCGCTTTGCGAGTGCGGGCAGCTGCTTTACGGCCCAACCACTGGGTTTCCACGCGAACGCGATTGGCTGTCGATGCTTCCTGGGCGGCCTGGCCAGCGAGAAACTCTTCACGCCTTTGGGCAAAGTCGTCGTAGTTTCCCTCGGCACGAAAATACCCTGCCGGGTATACACGACTAATCTCAATGACTTCATCCGCGACGGCTCGGAGAAACGCTCGGTCGTGTGTTGCCACGAGATAGGCGAATTTCGAGGCACGCAACAGTCGTTCCAACCAGATGACGCCAGGCAGATCCAGATGG
>RGDT01000407.1 GCA_009918525.1 Planctomycetia bacterium | reverse complement strand
ATTCGACGCTATTGTGAAACTTCCCTACTATGGATGGAAACACCTGGTCAGCAAACGACCATTTGCCAATCTTCAATCGGAAATACCCAGGAGCAGCACCGGCGTATTCCGTGTCGTGAAGTGAAACAGTGTATATACCGTCGGCAGGTAGTGTTGCTTGGAGTCGAGCATCACCTTTCAGAGTCGGATGCGACCAAGCCCAAGCCAATTGCCGACGACGAGCGTCAAGGAGATGAACGACTGGACGAAGTTTACTCCCCAATCGCTGGGCTTCGACTTCCACCGAAATCTTGTCGCCTGCCTTGGCCGTGAATTGGGTAGTTAGAACGCCACTGCCGCTGAGGGTGCCATGCAACGAGATGGGTAGACTCGCCACTATCTCGGCGAATGGACGTTGTGGCAGGGCGTCCACTGCGATGGGAATCGGCAAACTGACGCCGCCATCGGTTACAACGCGAAGATGATAGAAGCCCGGAACAGCACCAGAATCGAGCGTAACATCAAAGCTTACACGCTTCGGTGTCGCTCCTGCTTGTATTTTTTGTTTGACAGGAAACGGCAACATGAGTTGCGGCGTTCCACCCAGATCGTCACCATCTAGGGTAATCGTGGTTGTCTGGCCGACCTGAAGGCCACGCACATCAGCACTTCGCACCGTGGGTTCGGCAGCCCGAACAACCACGGCAGCAAAGGCCAAACACAAAAAAGCCCTGGCGATCATGAGAATAGCTTCTTGATCGGTTCGGCTTCGATGAGCCTGACGGGACGACTACCCGGCCCTGGCATCATGGTGTTGTCGAGGTCGATCCCCATACCGTGATAAATAGAGGCTAGAATTTGCGGCGGCTCAACCGGCGAATCGTTGGGCCGCGAACCGATTTTGTCCGTCGAGCCGATGACTTGGCCACCTTTGATATTCCCACCGACAAGGAAGTTCGTCCATGCCGCCGGATAGTGATCGCGACCACCACGTGGGTTAAGGCGAGGCGTTCGACCGAATTCGCTCAGAACGGCAACGACGGTATCTTGCAACAATCCGCGTTGTTCCAGGTCTTCGATAAGAGCGGTGAAGGCCCAATCAAATTGCGGACAGAGATGGCGTTCGTAGTCGAGATAGGTATTATTCAAACCACCACCATCGGCGTGCATGTCCCAACAGGTAAGGTTGAATACGGTGTCGAAGTGGTTCACTGTGACATATCGCACACCACTCTCGATCAACCGGCGTGCCATCAGGCAGCTTTGCCCAAAAGTGTTGCGTCCATAACGATCACGGAGCGTGTCTTTCTCGTCGTTGAGGTCGAACGCCTTCTTGGCCTTGGGGGATGTGAGCAGACGGAAGGCGCGTTCATAGGCACTATCGTGCGACTGGGTGCTACCCGTTTCGGTTCGACGCTGCATCTCGTCAATCTGGTCAAGTAGTTTCTTTCGAGCATCCAATCGAAATTTCGAGTCTTTCACTGGCACTTCAAGATCAGCCACTTTGAAATCAGGTCGTGCCGGATCAGAATTCAGAAAGAACGGTTCGTGACCACTACCCAGGTGCCCAGCCGTCTGCCCGTGCAGGGGACCGGCTCCCGTGTTGCCGATTGGGCCGGGAAGAATGACATTCGCGGGCAAATCGCCACGCGATCCAAACACGCGAGAGATAACGCTACCAGAATGCGGCTTGATGTTATCGGCGTTGAACTCGTGGCCAGTCATCATCCAACGTTGGCCGTTTTCGTGAGTCGCCCCCGTGCGGTGGTGAAGGCTACGGATTAGCGCCACCTTCTTCATCATGCGAGACATCAGGGGGAAATGTTCGCATATACGCACACCGGTGACATCAGTGGCAATGGGGCTATACTTACCACGCACTTCAGCGGGTGCATCGGGTTTCATGTCCCAGGTGTCGAGATGCCCCGGAGACCCGACGAGGAATATCGTGATGCAATTCTTTATCTTGGCCGAGCCATTGACGGCACCAGCGGCTTGTTGATGCATCAGATGAGGTAGAGACAAACCGGTCAGACCGGCTGCCCCCGCCTGAAGGAAACTACGTCGCGACATTCCGTCGCACAGCGGGACTTTCACACTGCCCAGATTCAGCATGGGAGTTGTCTCCGAGATGGCGGGATGCCGGGGGTTAGACCTTGTAAGTAACCTTATTGGAGATTTCGATAAATTTGCTGTTCACAAATTCGCCGTCAGGTTTTTTGCGGTAGTCAATGTATTTCCACATCTGGAGCACAATTTCGTAGCTGCCAGGCGTGGCTTCGGGGTGCTCGTAGCTGATTTCGGCACGGGCTGGCGGTGTCGCAATCACTTTGCCATCACGACGAACTTCCCAACGAAGAAGCAATCCCCAGTCGTTGCTCACCAGTCCACGGGTGACACGACGACCATCAAGACGAATCTCCGCGCTGGGAGAACCTTCAAATTTTTGTTCCATGTTGATGAACCCTGTCGCGAGGAAGGA
>RGDT01000406.1 GCA_009918525.1 Planctomycetia bacterium | reverse complement strand
CAGAATGATTTACCACACCCTGTCAGATATGATAATCATCCCGCTCCGATGCGTCGGTCTTTGCAGACCTTCGCACCCTCGCGTTGACTTGGTCTCTCGATTCACCACATTGTCAAAGAACAATGACGAAGGCTTTTCGTCATTACTCAAAATTAGACGTCTTATTTGCTGGAAGGATTCACGGCGCTTGGGTTTTTTTCATCCCTTCTTCAATCTCGCCCAGTACGAGCCGTCTGACGGCTGACCCGGTACGGTCTCTTGCTCTGATTCCAGTCTAACTTCCTTCCGCTCACGTAACACTCGACGAACTAATCCGCCATTCTCGTCCGGTTCGATGCTACACGTCGAGTACACCACCACCCCGCCCGGCCTCACTAAGTCCAACGCTATACGTAATAACCTCGCTTGCACCATGACGAGTTGTTGCACATCTTCCGGCTTCAATCGCCACCGTACTTCCGGCCGACGCCCTAGAACGCCGGTGTTGCTACACGGTACATCCGCCAGAACGGCATCGAACGGCCCACCAGGAATCTCGTTGGTATGCTCAGGATTAAAAGAGTGGGTCTGAATGCTTTTTAATCCTAGACGCAAGGCTAATTCGCGTACCGTTGCCAAGCGTCCTGCATCGATGTCGCACGCTGTCACGCTCCCAGTGTCCTGCATAATCTCGGCTAAGTGGGTCGATTTTCCTCCAGGCGCAGCGCATAAGTCCAGCACCCGCTCTCCTTGTTTTGGTGCTAAGGCACTCGCGACTCGCATTGCACTGAGATCCTGAACAGAAAACCATCCCTCCGCATAACCCGGTAAATCGCGGACGTTCGCCGCGTCACGCAAACGGATCGCCAACGGATGCTCGGCCGCATCAGCACCGTGTCCGCTAGCCGTCAACGAGGCGAGGAGTTGGTCCCGCGTTATTTTGAGGGCGTTGACTCGTAACGTGAGCGGAGCCGGTCCCGAGAACCAGAAACCCAGTCGGATGGTCTCATGGAATCCGCAACGATCTAACCAGCGTGAAGCGAGCCAGCGTGGTAAACCGAAGGCCGACGCGACATACTCCACGGGCTGACGATCCGGCGAAGGTAGCACCGATCGCGTTAGTCGGCGATACTGTCCGCCTTCGATTGGTAGCGCATTACCAGCGGGGCCATCCGCCCGGTCGTTAGTCATCAGTCCAGCACAGGCACGCAACACACCGTTTATAAAACCTTTGGCTCGCAATCGGCCAAACTGACCAGCCAGTTCGACTGTCTCATTGAGCGCGGCATGAGCGGGAATTTGAGTGAGCAAGGCAAGCTGGTACGCTCCCAGACAGAGCGCATCCAGAAGCCAAGGTTCAACGTCGTCCAACGATCGATTGATGAGCGACGCGAGCAGTGCCCGGAGTGTGCCTCGACGACGTAAGACGCCATAGGACAGATGAGTCGCCAATCGCCGGTCTGCGGGGATCAGTCCACGAGCGGCCGGTTGACTCAGGTGCCAATCGAGAATCTCTTGAACGAATCGCTCGTGACGACCGCAATCCAAAAGTACCTGTAGGGCTAAACTCCGGGCGTTGTGTCGCCCTGCGATGAATTCGGGAGCAGAGGTCATATTTTCTCCGGGCCGAGTCGGTCGCCCGATTGTGGCCGACGTCCGCGCAGAAAATCGGCGGCGGTCATCCGAGCTTTCCCGGCCGGTTGTAATTCCAATACTTCAATGACACCTTCGCCCGTGCCGACGGTCAGCGTGTTGGGCGTGGGTAAGATAGTTCCGGGTGATGCCGAGCCTTGCGAGACCCGAGCCTTGTGTACAATCAAACGCAACGGCGTTTGGCCCCCACGATGCCAAAAGGTATAGGCGCTAGGCCAGGGGTGCATGGCTCGGATCTGGCAGCATACTTGCGGAGCGGTACGGGTCCAGTCGATGAGGCCGTCATCTTTATTGAGTTTGGGTGCTTTGGTTGCCAAGCGGTTGTCCTGACGAACACCTTGGGCTGTTCCCGCAGCAATTTGATCCAGTACCCTCATCGCCAAGCTGGCTCCGATGGGAGCAAGTCGTGCTTCGACGTCCCCGGCCGTCTCATCGGGACCGATGTCGATAGCTTCCTGAGCGTAGACTTCGCCAGTATCGACGCCTGATTGAATGCGGAAAATGCTAACTCCCGTCCGCGTTTCGCCGTGGTAGATCGCCCAATTTATGGGAGCCGCTCCGCGATATTTCGGCAAGAGCGAGGCATGGACGTTGATGAATCCGTGCGGCACGGCAGCGATCACGTCCGGTTTAAGTATCTGCCCATAGGCAGCGACAACGACCAAATCGGGCGACAGGCCGCCAAGCATAGCCAACCCTTCGGGCGTGTTGATATTCTCGGGCTGAAAGACGGGCAGATGATGTTCGCTGGCGATAACTTTCATGCCCTTGCCCGTTTGCCGGGTCGAACCGCGTTCTACCCCACTCGCGCGGTCTGGTTGCGTGAAAAGCCCCACACACAATCCGGGCCGATTGAGTAGCAGGGCAAAGGTCGGCTCGGCAAAAAC
>RGDT01000405.1 GCA_009918525.1 Planctomycetia bacterium | reverse complement strand
CGCTACCCAGCGTCTTGATATGGCCTTGGATGTCGCTGCTGATGCCGCCAACACCATCCGTACCGGCAAAGATGTTGGCCACGTGACCCGCGACGATTTCGCCCTTGAGTTCGATGTCGTCGCCGGCGTTGACGGTGACTTCGCCGATCTTGGTGTTGGTCGTGGAGAGCGTGCCCCGGATGATCGCCTTATCCGTCGCCGTGACGACCAGTTTGTTGGCCGTGGACGTCGTCGCGTTTCCGTCGTTCGCGCTGATATTGATTGACTCGGCCAGCGTGAAATCCCGGCCGGTGGTGATCGCGATGTTCGACACGGCCGTCATACCGGCTACGGCGGCCAGCGACTCCGCCGAAGCGCCTTGCGGCTTGGCTCCGCTCATCAGGAAGTCCCGACCCGCATCGATGGTGATCGAGCCAGCCGTCCCGCTTGAGTTCTTGGCCGTCACCAACCCCGACAGCGATACATCGCGACCCGCGTCGATGATCATGCTGCTGTCGGCCTTGAGCGACTCGGCGGTGAAGACCGCATAATCGACGGCCGGGGCGGAGACCATGTCTCGGACGGGTTTGCGGATCGTCTGTGTATCGGTGATGGGCTGCGACACCCAGCTAGTGGAGGCGACCTGCTTGGTAATCGGCACCTTCGCATCGACCAATTCGACCACCGGTATTTCGGTGTAAAGGTCATGTGCGTTGCCAACCCACTGCGAGGATAACGTCAGACGCGTATCGACAATGTCGTGATACTTTGAACCCCATTGGAAAAGCTTGGTATAGAACGTCTCGGTAGCTGGACGTTCCAAAAGATATCCATATATGCCAGCTTGCCCAGCGTAGGAAATATTATCCCATCCACCATACTCAAACGGACACCATACACCCCCATGATTGCCATCCGGCTGGCCTGGTGACCAGGCAGTAAAAGTTACAGGCTCGCCAGAGTCCCAAGTCGTATATGGGTAAAATAATCCAATCCAAGTATGTTGTCCGCCGATTATGCGCTGCGCCCATTGCCATTCCTGGTACGAGTTTATGGATGCCAGGTATCCACCTCTAGCACGAGAATTATCCCGAGCGGTAAACCACTCAGCTATAGCACTTACCCACTCTAAAACCGTCGGTCCATAATATAAATTTGACCATTGGCCTAAGTCTGGATGGTAAGCCGAATTCAGAACTATCACATCGCCACGCGAACTAACAACAGAACCCCCGCTTGCGTATCTAAGATCTGCCAGATAGCCCAGCGGAGCAAGTACCTGTTGGCCATAACCATCAAAGCCGACTTGCGTATCGACACTCGACGCCCACGCGGGATCGGCAACCAAAGTCCCCTCGAAGCCGTCATTGATGTAGAAAATACGACGGCCGGTCTTCAGGTAGGTAACGGCAAAGCGTTCGCCACTTTGATCTAAATCGTCGTAACCTACATATCGCGATTTATCCTGGGTATAGAGTGCGTTGGATCGATCAAAGTACGATCCAACGGTTTCCGCAAAAGTCGTCGGCGCACCTTGCGAGACGCTACGGTTGATGTCCATCTCGGCGTCAATCGGCAATCGAATGTAGCGGTTCTCAAGACCTGGCGAATTGATTTCGACGATGTGTTTAGCGGCTGTACTCCAATAAGGCGTCCAATTAACCACCGACGAGGAACCATTCTGGGTCCGGTATTCCTTGGCGTTGGTGTAGCTGAAGTCGTACAGCGGTTTATAGCCGAGAGTGGCCACTACTATTTCGCGTTGCGATTGGGTCAATTGATTGAACGTGGAACCAGCGACGGGTGTATCACCGGCCCAATCAATAACGGGGACCTGGTTGGGATTGACGATACGCGCTCCAATCGCGTCAAGAAAAAATGGAGCGGAAGACGAAGTGCTCGTCAATTTGATGTAGCGAACCGCGGATAGCGGTGTACCTTCGATGTCATACGAACGGGCAGGGCTAGTATTACTAGCTCCGGTAACTTCGATTGGATCACTTGCCGTTGCGGTGACATCAAAGAAATTCGAGCCGTCGTAACTGACTTCCACTTTGAGCGAAGTGGTCCACGAACCGGTAGCCCCTTTGGTTTGGTAAAGATTGAAGTCACCACCGGTCTTATTGGTTATCGGAGATTCCGTGAAATTGTAGGTGAACACACCATACGAGTTAAGATTTTCACCCCTATCGTCCGGCGCACCAGTGAAGCTATACGGATACGCGTTATTGCCGAAAGCATCGACGGTCACATCGGCCAGGCTGTTGGCGTAATCGACGCCATGGATGAAATATTCGCGTTTTTTGATGCCGTTATAGTAGCCATCTTGGGTGAGCGTGACATCCATGGTGTGGTTGTAACTGCCGTTGCGGACCAGTTGGACGCCCGTCTGCATCTCGACCTTGGTATTCACCCAAGTAACAATCGGCGTATAGACCACGCCGCCAGCCACCTGTCGATAACCGACGACAACGTCAATTGTCTGCGTCACATAACGAATCTGGGCAGTCTGTACGGCTCGTTTTCCAGTCGGTGCCTCAGG
>RGDT01000404.1 GCA_009918525.1 Planctomycetia bacterium | reverse complement strand
ACTACACCATAGGCACGGCGGCAATAAACTCTTTGGACGGGACGGTCGAGCCGTTTACTTCCAGAGGTGGTGATTTGGAATTTTTGTTCGACGCGAATGGGGCGCGTTTATCTACTCCGGAAATTCGAAGTAAACCAGACGTGGCCGGTCCCGACAACATCAACAACTCTTTCTTCGGCCAAGACGATCCGGCCGACTCTGATGCTTTCCCTAATTTCGCTGGGACATCAGCCGCGGCGCCACACGTCGCAGCTGCGGCCGCGTTGTTGCTTTCCGATGAACCACGAGCGACAAATCTCGATGTATTCCTGCACCTACAACTGACTGCATTGGATGTGGGCAGTCCAGGTTTCGACGACCGAACGGGAGCCGGTCTGGTACAATTGACACCTATTCAACTGGAATCGTTCCCGGCGATTTCCGATCAAAATGAAACTCCTGACCAGGCTTCGGATCTGAAAATGATTAACTTGTCTCGCAGTGTGTCGGGACAAAGTATCGGCAAAATTAACGGCTGGGCCGAATACGACTGGTATACATTCACAACCAGTGCTTCTCGACTCAATATTCGCGCTTCGGGATCGAACGGTGGACCTTTGGAAATTCATGTGTTTCGTCAGAATAACAATCTGTTGTCTCGTATCGGGATGCAAATCTTCTCATCGGCTGCAAATATTGTGATCGCAACTGAGCCGGGTCTGCAATACTATGTGGAAATAAAAGGTGTAAATACGGCGCCGGGAGTGACTACGACGGGCGATTATAGTCTATCCATTCGCCGATTGTTATGATCAAGATTTAGTGATTGTTGCCAAAGCTTCGAGTGCCCGTGCCCGTGCTGCCGAATGATCGACAACGGGGCGCGGGTAATTCTTTAGTTCGGCAATATATTCCCAAGGTTTATGAATAAATTTGTTTGGTATATTCTTGAGCTCTGGAACCCATCGACGAACATAGTCGCCATTTGTATCAAATTTTTCGCCCTGCGCGACCGGGTTGAAAATGCGGAAATAGGGAGCGGCGTCGGCCCCGCAACCGGCAGACCATTGCCAGCCGAGTGTGTTACTGGCTAGGTCCGCGTCTAAAAGCGTATCCCAAAACCATCGCGCCCCCTCTTTCCAAGACAACAACAAATGTTTGACAAGAAAGGAAGCCACTACCATGCGAACCCGGTTGTGCATCCAACCAGTCGTCCATAGTTGTCGCATCCCTGCATCGACCATCGGATAGCCGGTTAGACCTCGTTGCCACGCTCGTAGTGCGATCGCGTCATTTCGCCAGGGAAATCGAGTAAAATCGGTTCGGAGAGGTTGTTCGGCCGTATGTGGGAAGTGATACAGCAAATGATAAGCAAATTCGCGCCACACCAATTCCTTATGATAGATTTCGACCCCAACACTGTCGCCCACGGTTGCGTGCCATACGGTTCGGGGGCTTATCTCACCCAAATGTAAATGTGGCGATAAACTAGATGTGCCGTCGTAGTCGGGTCGATTTCGACCATCAGCGTAATCATCCACAACGGTCGTGAATCGCTTCAGCCTCTCCACCGCACCTTTTTCACCAGGCGTCCATTGCTTACGCATCTGCGCTGCCCAGTCGATTCTCGGTTCAAGTTCCAGCGCGGCCAAATCGAACGAATTAGGCCAATTTCTCGGAGCGGTTAATTGGTGGGGGGCCGGTGAGGGCTTGGGTAAAGGACGATCCTTGACAGCGTTCCAAAACGGGGTGTAAACCTGATATGGCCTACCCTGCTTGGTTTCAACTTCCCAAGGCTCGAAAAGTAACGATGCGTTGTAGCTCTCCGTTCTCAGTCCTTGTTTTTTCAATTCAGATTTCAATAATCTATCGCGCTCGATGACAGCCGGTTCATAGCGACGATTCCAAAAAACAGATGTAGCCGCCGTTTCGCGAACGACATCACGAATGGCTGCGAGAGTCGGCCCCGTGCGAATAATCAGCCGAGAACCGATATTACGAAGAGAAGTGTCGAGAGATCGTAAAGACTGATGTAACCACCATCGTGACGCCGCCCCAGGTTTCCAACTTCCTTCTTCATCCGGAGCATGGATGTAAACCGGAACAACAGGGCCAGTTTCGTGGGCCGCTTCAAGTGCTGGATTGTCGGCTAGCCGTAAGTCATGGCGAAACAGCACAATCGTCGCACTCATCTCATCCCTTTCAAGTCCGCTAATCCGCCATCTATGCCGATCACCTGCCCTGTAACCCATGTTTGGGTTGGACTCAACAGCCATTCTATAGCGGAAGCAACATCGCTCGGCTCGCCGATCCGGCCCAATGGGTGCATCGAAAGCGAAGCCTTGAGAGCTGGTTCACTGCCCGTGATACGTGATGTCAACGGAGTTCGGACTAGACCCGGAGCGACCGCATTGACTCGCACATTTTTAGGAGCGTACGTCGCAGCCGCGGACAACGTCAATCCGATGATACCTGCTTTGGCAGCTGCTACAGCTTCATGATTTGGAAGACCGATTCGAGCGGCCGCCGACGAACACAAAAC
>RGDT01000403.1 GCA_009918525.1 Planctomycetia bacterium | reverse complement strand
ACGGCATGGCCGAGTTCGTGGAGCATTGTCGCCGCCCAGTAATGGTTAGGACGGATATTAGCTAATATGCGTACATCGCCTTCGCGGTCGATATCGGTACAGAAAGCGTGCTGGCTCTTGCCCTTCTTCTCATACAAATCGCTACGTGCTAAAACCCGGTCGATCGGCAAACCAATTCCTGCGTAAAAGGTCCGACACACTTTCTCGATATCGGCCTTACTAAACGGTTCATCCAGATCCGCATCGAATACTTTTGGCGTGTCCTGAAAGAATGGGTCCATGTAATGCCACGGCATTAGTTCCTTGACACCGATCTTGAATCGCTTCGAAAGTCGTGTGTCGATATCGGCTTTGGCAGCCATGAAAGGACCGCGGGTCAATTCGTCCAGTTCATCGAACAGCTTCATCAGGTTGTCGGCGTTCTGTTCATTAAGAAACAGTTGCATCTGGTGAAAATTTTTGAAGCCCAAGGCAACGGCAGCAGCATTTCGGAGCTTGACCAGTTCCTTGAGATCGGCTTCGACGACGGAACCGACCGCCTTGCTTGCCTCCCAGGCCTCCTTCAACTTAGCACTGTCGAGCGAGTTACTGAGAATATCGCGGACCTGATTATCGCTTAGTTCTTTGCCATCGACCTTGGCACGGTATTTGTTAAATTGCTCCTCGACATCGTTTGCGAGTTTCACCATCCGGCCGAGCAACTTGGTGTCAAGTTGCTTCTCCAGGTAGAGCAGATAAAGAACCTCGATGGACCGTCGAATCACGGGATCGTCGATTTCCATTCGTTTGTCACGTAACCCCTTGAGAACGGCGAACGTCTTGGGGTCGGCCAGAGCGGCGTCAATTTGGTTCTGACTTTCCACTTTGCGAGCGAAAGCCGACTTTTCACCGGTAGTGTTAGCCTCCCACCAGGCTAAACCGGCGGGAACGTCTAGTTTTTTCAACCGCTTTTCGTGGTTGTCCACAAACTCGCGGGCGAGCCGAGTCGCCTCCTCACTGGCAGGCAAACGGACGCAGAAGACCAAGAGAACGACGACAGCAACGAAGCACAATCGTGAGGTGAGCATCGCAATTCCTCCGAGGCTACCAGCGAGCGGGACTGGTCAACGTGACAAGTAGGTGTGTCAACAGCCGCTCAGCATGCGAACATCCGCGCTCGCCTGAACGAGTCTTCGCTAATTGTCCGAGGTGTTGAGTCCATCGGCAACCTCTCTAGTCAAAGGAAGTCTTTCCTGCCAAACTGACACCGGAGCGACGGGTCTGGCAGTCGCAATACCGTCCCCTCTTGCATCTGAGCGTCGCGAATGTTCTACTAAAATCAACACTTAAGCATCTTCGAGATTGCAGCACGGAGGCGGCATGATGTTTGCATGGAAATCATTGTTCGAATTGGGGGCCACGGAGATGAGCGCGACACCAGGGCGAGGCGAATTCTCGATCCTGATCGCTGATGATGACCGTTATTCCCTTGACGTGTTGTGCGACATTATGCAACCGGAAGGGTTTCGGTTGTTTGTTGCCTCATCGGGCGAGGAGGCTATCGACCTCGTGCAGGTCCATTTGGTGCATTTAGCCGTCTTTGATATGCACATGCCGACCTTAACTGGTGTTGAGACGCTACGCCTTGCTCGTCAGTTTCGTGCAGCGCTCCCCGCGATCCTGGTTACGGCTGACCCCAACGACAACGTGGTTCGGCAGGCGATCGCGGCTCAGTTTTTCAGCATTGTGCCCAAGCCGGTCAATAAGAGTGTGTTACTCTACACCGTGACTAGGGCCCTGCAACGACATTATGGAACTAACCCCGAAGCGAGTGACCCCCAACGATTGTAGTTTTTCAACCCAGGAGTGATCTACACATGAAGGTTGTGCCGCTGAACGACAAGGTTCTGATCAAGCGTCTCGAAGCCGTTGACAAAACGGCGGGCGGTATCATTCTACCCGATAGCGCCAAGGAAAAACCCAAGCAGGGCAAAATCCTGGCCATTGGTGATGGCAGGCGATTGGAAAACGGCAGCCGTGCTCCGTTCCAGGTTAAGGTAGGCGACACCGTCCTATTTACCTCCTATGCCGGCACCGAAGTAAAAATCGACGGCGAAGAACTGATGCTCATGACGGAAGACGACATCCTCGCCATCGTCGGCTAATCGACCTTCGCCCGTGGTCGGCTCGACAGCGGTTGCGGGCGCCGTAATAAAATCATGGGCGCGATGCATGCCGCGCTTGGACGGTGATTTTTTGTTCTGCTGGACGGCCATGGAAAAAGCTCCGTAAATGATTAACCCGCGATTGTATCACTCGGAAGACTTTGCCTTCAGGCCGGCGAGCGCAGCGAAGGGTCGACGGCGCTCGTCCAGAGGGGTCTGAGGCGCGGCATCAAGCTCGAGCGACCTGTGGGCCGGTGCCTCGCAATCGTCATGGAATGACACGGGAGGAAGTTCGAGCACCAGTTCGTCCTCGATCCATTGGACAAGGTCAAAACGACGGCTCCCCACCAGAACATCGAAATCGGCCTCGGGATCGTCGCGGCGGGCCGCCTCATCCTCGGTCGCC
>RGDT01000402.1 GCA_009918525.1 Planctomycetia bacterium | reverse complement strand
GGTTCTCATCGCTATGACAGCCTCGCATCTCGTCGCCGCCCTAGCACGCGGTGGACGTATCCGGTACTTCGTCTGGCCATTCAACGTCGTATGGTTCATACGCCGTCTGCTTCGAGGTGGATACTACCAGGAAGCACGAGACGCCGTCTGGACGACACTCACTTCGTTGCGTCTGGGCCACTATTTTTGGCTCGGTGTCCGAGGCTGGGCAGCGGCATTGGTATGGCTGTTATTGCCCGTCACGATGATGGGAGCCGGGAATGCCCCGGTGCCAATCATCGCGCCGCTGTTCGGCTGGCTAGGTGCCATCATGTTGATCGTGGTTGTCGTCTATTTGCCGTTTCTGCAGGCGCGGATGGTGGAGCAGGATCGGTTTTTGGCGGTGTTCGAGATCCTAGAGGTAAGAATGGCTTACCAACGGGCACCGTGGTCGTTCGCTTTGTCTTATGTGATTACGTTGTTATCCGCTTTACCGCTTTATTTGCTTAAAATCGAGGTGTTACCGCGAGAAGCAGCCTGGCTACCGGGTTTATTTTTCATCGCTTTCATCTTTCCCGCTCGCCTGCTGTCCGGCTGGGCGATGGCCTGCGCAAATGCTCGCAAGAATCAGACGCATTGGTTTTTCATTTGGACAGGACGAATCCCCATCATTCCGGTGACACTCCTGTACGTTTTGATCGTCTACTTTACTCAGTTCACCAGTTGGAATGGGGTCTGGAGCTTATACGAACAGCACGCCTTCTTGCTGCCGGTACCTTTTTTTGGAATGTGATCAAAAAAACACTACTGGGCTGGTAATAACGCTTTTCTGCGGGTACATTGTGCAACTAAGGAGGGTGTGTCATGAATATCAAAAATCGTGCTACGAATTCTCAGCGTTCACCACTCGTGGCATTCGCCACACTACCGGGGCCTAACCGCAAACGAAAACCATCACCCTACTGCTATCGCTTAACCCACCGTAGCGGCTCACCGCGTGAACCGGGCTGTGCTCTGTTGTGGGATGTGATGGGGGGTCGAGAAATTTACCAGGTGGCGATGGAACGGCTATCGGGTGGAAAGTTGCAATGGCACTGCACTTGTGCCGACGCGGTGTATCGCGGCAGTACACAACATGTCTGCAAGCACATTCTGGGATTGATCGAGCAAGGACGGAGCAAACGGGAATTCGTTGATTCCTCTTCTTGCTGTGACTCCTCGCTCGCGATAGGGTGAAAGAGTCGCCTTGGCACTAATTTCAAGCAGGCAATCACCATGCGTATCCTCTCATGCTGCCTGATGTTGGCTATTGTTACGGTCGCTTTTGCTGGCGATCCTCCGACAGCGGGCTACCAAGCAAAGGTGGCTCCCGCGTCTAAGGACTATCAGAAGGCGATGGCTGCGGCCCGCCTTCCCGCCGGAATGAAAATCGACTTGTGGGCTGCCGAACCTCTGCTCGCGAACCCGGTGGCGTTCGCGATTGACCATCAAAATCGCATCTACGTCGCCGAAACTTTCCGCCTCCATGCAGGCGTTACCGACATTCGCGGCTATCTCAATCCCAAGGGTAACTATTGGCTCGATGAGGATCTCGCTTGCCGAACGGTCGAAGATCGCATTGCGATGACCCGTCGCAAACTCGGCGACCAAGCCAAGGGCTGGGAACAACATCACGACCGTGTACGCCGTTTGGAAGACACGACCGGCGACGGCCGAGCCAACAAGGCGACCGTGTTTGCAGATGGATTTTCACGCTTGCAAGATGGAATCGGCTCCGGTTTGCTAGCGCGAGGCGACACTGTTTGGTATGCTTGCATTCCCGACTTGTGGCAGTTACGCGATCCCAAAAATACGGGTGTCGCTTCCGATCGCAAAATTCTATCCACCGGGTATGGCGTTCGTTATGGTTTTATCGGCCACGACTTACACGGCCTCATCATGGGTCCGGATGGCAAGATTTATTTTTCGATCGGTGATCGCGGTCTGAACGTACCGACACCCAAGGGACGATTGGTCTATCCCGACACGGGTGCGGTTTTGCGTTGTAACCCCGACGGTAGCGACCTCGAAGTATTTGCCAGTGGCCTACGAAACCCACAGGAGTTAGCCTTCGACGACCATGGTAACCTGTTCACCGGCGATAATAACTGTGACAGTGGCGACCGCGCTCGGTGGGTCTACATCATGGAAGGCGGCGATTGCGGTTGGCGCATCGGCTATCAGTTCGACGGCTCACAAGGCTCACGTGGACCTTGGAACGCCGAGAAACTGTGGCATCCGCCGCACGCGGGGCAACCGGCCTGGATTGTTCCGCCGATAACGAATGTAGCCGATGGTCCATCGGGTTTGGCCTATTATCCGGGAATCGGCCTACCGGATCGATACAAAGGCCATTTCTTCTTGGCTGACTTTCGAGGTGGACCAGCCAATAGCGGTATCCGTTCGTTCGCCAACAAGGCCAAAGGTGCGGGCTTCGAGATGATCGATTCGCACCAGTTTATCTGGAGCGTCTTGGCAACTGATGTCGATTTCGCGACGGACGGCGCGGTGATGATCAGCGATTGGGTGGCTGGCTGGGGCTTGACAGGCAAGGGCCGTATC
>RGDT01000401.1 GCA_009918525.1 Planctomycetia bacterium | reverse complement strand
CAGACTTGGACCGACTCTACATTTTTTATGATCCCATCACCCCTGCAGCAGCCTATCTTGCTGGGCAGATCTTTTTGCGCTATCGGCGCACGGGTGGCCCGCGCCTGCACCTGATTCCCGATTTTCTCATCGCCGCCCACGCCAGCGTGCAGGCAGATCGCCTAGCCGCCCTCGACCGTGGCTATCTCCGTACCTATTTCCCCGACTTGTCCCTTCTCACGCCGCCTGGGGAAAGTATGGAGTGATCAGTAGTCAGAGGTCAGGGGTGAGGAAATTCAACCAAACCAAAAATCAAAAATCGTCATTCGTCAATCCACTCTTCTCGTCGTAGATGAAGCACTGGAACGCAGCCGCGCACTTGATTCCCTTTTCCGAAAGCCGCAACGACCACCCCACCAACGGTCTCGCCCTCTGCAAAAACCACCACTTGGCAATGGATCGCGTCATGCCGTCACGCTTTCGTCCAGAGGACAAGCAGTAAGATTGCGCGGGCGCTGTCGAGTAACAACCTCTGAGCCTGGATAGGAAAAAAGAAACCACGGATTGCACGGATTGCACGGATAACGAATGAATTATGAATATCATGGCATTCACCAGTTGGATGAGCAGGCAATTTTGAATCGCGTCCGGTGCTTCTTAATAAAAGTGATTTCCGGTGGAGTGGCGTCGTTTGGAAAATGTAGGATGTTCCTTTCATAGGCTTCGAAATGAATGACTACGGATTCTTGAGGCAGGTAGGATTTGAGGCGCGTGGATAATATCATCCTAGAAACCGCAGTTGGCAAGCTGATGAGGGGCATATGTGGGTCATGTGACGGCTGATGAGGTGGCTTGGGTGGGGTCAAATAGCAGCCATGGGGGAGATTTTCCCATGGTTAGAGTCAACTGCGGCGCAGTTCCTTTCAACCATTGCTCAAGCCTTTGGTAGGCTTCTTTCAGGAAGCTTGCGAACTTGCTGCCAACCGCCAGTTTCACGATTTTGCGACGACCACTCATGATCATTTTGGCAGGGATAAGCAGCAACTCGTAGCGGCTTTTGATCGCTTCGGTATGACCGCCTTGATTCTTGAGCACTCTCACAAACAGGCTCCACAGATTGTAGATCAACAACAACATGCGCGCCGAACTCTGGCTCACCGCCGCTTTTTGCGAACAGAACCCGGCGAAGCCCCATTGGTTCTTGAGTTCGTCAAAGACGTTTTCGGCATCCGCCCGCTGGCGGTAAAGTTGCACGATCTGAAACGCATCGGCTTCTTCAGCCGTTAGGTTGGTGACATACGCGCTGAAGTCTTCCTTGCACTGCTGCCAGAAGCTTCCTTGCGGACTCGCATTGAGCGGTCTGAGCGTGCGCTCCACGATCACCCGGCGCTCGCAACTCCAGCCGTTGAGCTTGAGTTTGATTTCGGAGAGTTGCACGAGTCCTTCGTTAGATTTGCCCTGCCAATCGTCCCATGAGATGTGGGCGATGGCTTTTTTGACGTTGGCGGTGAGTTTGAGTTTGAAGAGGAAGGAGGGACGCTTGCCGTTGCCTTGTTCGTGCCAGGCCATGATGGGTTCTTGGCCGAAGCCGATGTCGCCCCGGTTGAGACGGATGCGGTGCTGGGCTGTGGGGCTGCGCCAGACTTTTTCCATCGCTTCGATCCAGCCGCTGGAGCTCACCGTGTTGCCTTTGCGCCATTCCATGTGAAGACACAGCCGGGTGCCGCCGATGACGCAGGCGAGCGGATGATGGCTGGGGCGGCCTGGTTTTTGCGGATTGTAGCCAATCGCGGCATCCTCTTGCTTGCCGTAGCGCGGGATGACGGTGGAGTCCCAGTCGGCGACGGCATTGGCGGGTATGGCGTGATGGATCATTTGCTCGGCGGGAGCAAACCACGTTTCCACTTGGGTGGGATCGAGATCCGCACAAAGCCTGCGGAAGGCATCTTCGCCGCAGAGCCGCCCTTTGTGCATGCCGGTGATTTTGGCCACCGCCTCGTCATCCTGCAAGCGCCGGCCATGGGCGAAACGCGTGCCGCCGATGAGGCAGTTGAGGGAAAAGGCCTTGAGGATGTCGGCCACGGGCGTGGCGTTGGGGCTGGTGCGCGGCAAGGGGTAGTGTGCGGCAAGTTGCGCGATGATTCCGCAGCGTTCCAGAAAGTGATCCCACGCCACCAAACCGCCATACGGGGTGAGCGACTCGTCGCTGCCGCGCAGGTGAAATTGCCCGCCCGCAGGCGAAAATGTGAAATCCAGTTCTCCTTCACCCAATAGGTGAACCAGTTGATCGTTGGTTTTCGTCTTCAAACGCCGATACTATAAGCACATTCGCCGCCCTCCCTCAATCTCAAATGCGGATTAGAGGATCATCCGCAATTCATCATCAAAGCCAATGAGTCCTTGATCGAAAGCCGCGTCGTGGAGGCGGTTGAGGCAGATGCCGTTGCGAACATTAAGGCGTTCCGCTTCATGATCGCGCCAAGGGAGGATGTGGGAGGCGATGAGGAGTTCTCGGACTGGCAGACCGGTGATGCCGCAACGGTTGTCGTAATTGTTGCGAACGATGTCGCGGAAGTAGTCCTGTCCGCGGCGTTGTTTGGTGACCGCGCTGGTTTCGGTTTCTCCTTCGGGG
>RGDT01000041.1 GCA_009918525.1 Planctomycetia bacterium | reverse complement strand
TAATCCGTGGATCGAAATATCCTTCGCAATCTTCCATGCCGTTTCGCACTGCTACGCTTGACCATATACAATGTGGTCATGTCGATTGCAATCCTAATGAAAGATCTATTGGTGCTGATTTAGGCTTGTATAGTATAACCTTTAACAATGATACGGTATCGGATCGTCTTGCTTTAGAAGAATATAAACAGTTTCGTCTTGAAGCTGAGCGAAAGCGATTTCGTCATTTCCTTGAAGTATTTGATCCGAATATGCCTGGTGCAGTAGCTCCTGAAAAGCTACCATCATTTATCAATGATGCGATTGTTCGAACTCTAGGTGGTGTTACAAATAAAGGTCGCCCTATTTTCCTGAAGATGGTGTATCATGGTCCCAAGGCGATGGAAGAATTGGTTCATTATGATTCTCATCTCGTTGTAGGTATTCTCGGAGGGAGTGCCGGTACAACTTACGATGCGTTCAAGTTGTTGTCTGAAGCCAAGAAATATGGTGGTCGGGTCGCATTGTTTGGACGCAAAATTAATAATGCTGAGAATCAACTTGCGTTTGTGCATTTTCTCCGTCTAATTGCCGATGGCGAAATTAGTGCAGAGGAGGCAGTCAAAGCCTACCATGGCGTATTGCAGGCACTCAATATAAAACCTCAACGGCCTCTGGCCGATGATATGGTCTTGCAAACGGGTGTTATGAATTATGCCGGTTCGGGAATGGTTATAAGTCCACCGCCTTCATCCTCATCTGCCATCGCCACCGACCCTAAGACCGATAAATGTGATTGCAGTGGTAGTTGTTGCTCCAAGGAAGAAAAGATGCAACAGACTCTCGACTTCTCGAAAATGTCATCGGCTCAAAAGGTAGCCTACCAGAAAGCGAAGTGGGACCGCGTACTCGGGTGATGTAGTTTCGACGGGCGATCCGTATAATATCGGCAGCCCGAATTCTCTGGAGCCGCCCGTGTCTACCGTTCGTCAGGCTATACTTGAACTCTATCGTGAAGCGGATGCCGAAATCTCATCCGCTAAGCCCCTATGCGTAGCTTCTGGGCGTTGTTGCCGCTTCAAGGAATATGGTCATACCCTTTTTTTGAGCCAGCTAGAAGCTGATGTTTTACTTGATTGTGCTCCTCCCTACGATCCAGCTGATGTGACACCTGATTTTTGTCCCTTCCAAAAAGGGAATCTCTGTACTGCTCGCGAACCTCGTCCTCTCGGTTGTCGCGTGTATTACTGCGATCCAGCCTATCAAAATACGATGACAATTATCAATGAAAAATATTTGCACCAACTAAAAAAAATTGCTGACGAATATCAAACCGGCTGGCGCTACGCCCCGTTACATGTTTTTCTTCGCGAAAAGGAGACATCCTCATGAAGTGTTTCTGGCCGTTTCTCTGTTTGATTGTTGTTGCTCCTGTATATTCTGCTGATTGGCCACAATGGCTCGGTCCGAACCGTGACAGCATATCAACTGAAACGGTAAAACCATGGAAAGGGGAATTGAAGGTACTTTGGACCCAGTCGGTCGGTCCTGGTCACTCGTCGCCTGTTGTTTCACGGGGCAAAGTTTATTTACACGCTCGCGTTAAGGATAAAGATGAAGAATCATTATCAGCATTCGATGCCGTGACCGGTAAGCCGTTCTGGTCAACGGCATACCCTCGAGGCAAATTCGGTACATTATTCGGCACCGGTCCGCAAGCAACTCCTGCTGTGTCAGATGATCGAGTGTTTACGTTTGGACCAACGGGTTTCTTAACAGCGTTTGATGCCTCAACTGGTACGAAATTGTGGCAAGTCGATAGTGAAAAAGATTTTAAGCCCAAGCGATTATTTTTTGGTGCAGCATGTTCCCCGCTCGTGGACGCGAAAAAAGTTGTTGTTAACATAGGTGCCAAGAGTGCTTCGATTGTTGCATTCAGTACCGATAAAGGTGAGCCGATATGGAAGACTCTCGATGACCCTGCCAGTTATTCATCCGGTATTCGGTTTGGACAGCAACTTGTTTTTCTTACACAACAGGGGCTTCGCGGTCTTGATGCACACCATGGTGGACAAAAATGGGAATATAAACTTGTTGACAAACTTGATGAGTCATCTACGACACCCGTGGTGGTTGGCGATCTGTTGTTGGCGTCATCTATTACTCAGGGAATGGCGGGACTACGTCGTACTAGCTATGGAGTCGAAGAAGTTTGGAAGAATAAAGAGTTGACCTGTTATTTCTCGACGCCGGTTCCTGTTGGTGATAAATACGTGTTCGTCGTCACGGGAAAACTTGGTGTTGGTGTGTCGTCCACATTACACTGTGTTGAACTCGCAACTGGAAAAATACTCTGGAGCAAACCAAAAGTTGGCTCCTACCATGCTGCGATGTTGCGTACAGCGGATAACAGATTATTATTCTTGAGCGATTTTGGGGATTTGATTTTGCTCGATCCTAATCCAAAAGAATACGTAGAATTAGCACGTTCAAAAGTCACTAAAAACGGCGGCATTTGGGCTCATCCTGCGCTCGCTAACGGGAAAGTGTATATCCGCGACGACCGTAATCTGATATGTATCGAATTACCGAAATAGCCCGATGGGATTCGGTTTGTCCGGATGAAATAGCTGCACCTTTCGTGTTTTCGTGAGCCGATCTTTGATGGGATCGGCTGCATTTAGTTCATATAAAGGTTTGGAGTGCCGATTGTGTCCGAAAATCTGGATGATCGTATTGCCCGGCAAACTCCTCTGCTCGAACGCCTTCGGCAGAGTGTAGCGGGTGTATTTCTCGGGAAAGCAGAAGCAGTTAAGTTCGCCTTGGTTACTCTGTTGGCCGAAGGTCATCTACTCATTGAGGACGTACCTGGTCTGGGCAAAACATTACTAGCAAAAGCACTATCGCGGAGTCTGGGCTGTGGTTTCACCCGTGTACAGTTCACGCCAGACTTGCTGCCCAGCGACCTGTTAGGTACCACCGTATATCAACAAAACGCCGGGGCGTTTGTATTTCAACCAGGGCCTATTTTTACACAAGTTGTACTCGCCGACGAGATTAATCGTGCGACTCCGCGTACGCAATCAGCCTTGTTGGAGGCAATGAGCGACCGTCAAGTATCGCTCGACGGTAAGACGCATTCGCTAGGGCCGCCGTTTTTCGTGCTTGCCACTCAAAATCCCTATGAATTTGAGGGAACTTATCCGCTTCCTGAAAGTCAGCTGGATCGTTTCCTCATGCGATTGCACCTCGGCTACCCCGACCGCGTGGCCGAACGAATGATTCTGACCGGCCATCGTGATGGGGAACCCGTCGAAAAATTGCAACCTGTACTGACCGCTGAACAGGTCGTCGAACTACAACGAACTGTACGTTCGGTACGAGTCGAGGAGAGTCTTGCCGATTATTTACTGGATCTCGTTGAGGCTACTCGCGATCATCCTGATATTCAGTTGGGCGTTAGTACTCGTGCCGCTTTGGCTCTCTATCGCGCGGCCCAAGCCTTGGCATTGGTCAGTGGTCGAGCCTTTGCCATTCCCGATGACGTGAAGCAGCTCGCTGTCCCAGTATTGGCTCATCGTCTGCTCGTTCGTCGAACCAAGGGAAGTAGCGGCGAAGCAGCCGAACAAGCGGTGGCGGCAATTGCCCAAACCATACCGCTTCCGGGGTGAACTATCTTCAGGCTAATATTGCCCGAACCACTTCGCCGTGGACGTTCGTGAGGCGACGTTGAATTCCATTGTGGTAGAATGTCAAACGTTCGTGATCAAGTCCGAGCAGATGCAGCACCGTGGCATGGAAATCATACCAATAAACGGGTTTATCCACTGATTTCCATCCGATTTCATCCGTTGTGCCGTAGGCCAGCCCCTTTTTCAATCCCGCCCCGGCCATCCAAACTGAAAAGCCCACATGGTTGTGATCCCGTCCTTTTCCGACGACACCTGTTCCCGCCTGGGTGAAGGGTGTGCGTCCGAACTCGGTTGTGAATAGTACCAACGTGTCATCCAACATTCCTCGTTGTCGCAAGTCGCGTAGTAATGCTGCAACAGGTTGATCGACCCGTTTGGCCTCTTGAGTGTGATTGGCTTTTACATCTTCGTGACCGTCCCAGTTGATGCGCGGAGAACCGAATGGCCCACCACTGAAAAGCTGCACCATACGAACGCCTTTTTCCAACAAACGGCGGGCCATCAGGCAAGCCCGGCCGAAATCCGCCGTTTCCGATTCGTGTAGTCCGTAACTCTCTTGAATTCTCAACGGTTCGCGGCTCAGATCGGTCACTTTCGGAACGGCCAGTTGCATTCGCCCCGCTAGTTCATAACCGCGCAAACGGGCTGCGAGCGAGTCATCGCCACGTTCCGATGCATGGCGACGATCTAACTCGGCGAGCAAATCTCGCGTGGCTGTCTCGGTTTCTACCGCGATCGGGCGCGCCGGATAAAGTTCGTCGATAGCCGGTCCACGAGTGCGAAAGGGAACGCCTTGATGGCGTGCCGGTAGGAACCCCGATGACCAGTTGATTGTTCCGCCCGCCGGGAAGCCGCGTGGGTCAGGCAACACCACAAACGCGGGCAACTCTTCCGTGTCGGCACCCAGCCCGTAACTCAGCCATGAACCTAATGCCGGGAAACCGTTCAGTCGAAAACCACTATTTTCTTGATACGTAGCTGGTGTGTGATTGGCGGAGTCTGCGACCATAGAATTGATCACAGTTAACTCGTCAGCCATTGTTGCGATGTGTGGAAAAAGGTCGCTGATCCAAATACCACTTTGGCCGCGTTGGCGGAATGCCCAATCGGGTTTACGGAGCAGCCCGATTTGTCCGAAGAAGGTTTCTGGTTTCTCGGTGCCTGGTAATTTCTTACCGTGGAAACGCGTTAGCGCGGGTTTGTAGTCAAAACTATCAACGTGACTCATGCCGCCACATAGGCAGACGTGAATGACCCGTTTTGCCTTGGGTAAGAAGTGTGTCGTTCCACCGCGCAGTAACGACGCAAAAGCGATGCTCCCCAACCCACCTAGAAACGCTCTTCGCTCGATCATTTTCAATCCACCTGCATGAATTCAGCTGAGTTGAATAAGACACGGCCTAAAGCGGCTAAACCGTGTTGCCGGACGAAGACTTCGACGACAGTCCGTTCGTCCGTTCGTGGAGGTCGGCCGTACGCCCGTAACCAGGCCGCTTCAATGGGGTCGCGTTCTTTTTTCAGACGGTCGGCAAGATCCTCGCTGAGTGACAACACGCGAGAATTGTTGAGCAGGGCTAGAGCCTGTAAGGGTGTTGTGGTGGCTGCGCGGCGTGGTGTTGTTGTGGAAGGGTCGGGGCAGTCGAATGTGTCAAGAAACGGATTGCGTCCACCTCTTGCCCACATCCGATAAATCGAGCGGCGCCTGCTTACTTCTTCCACCGGATCGTAAAATTGTGTGCCTTTGAAAAAGTAGGTTTTGAAGTCAAGGTATGGCGGTCCACCCATCGTTGTGTCGAGTTCTCCTGCTGTCGCCAGCATTGCATCGCGTATCGTCTCGGCTTCAAGACGGATTGGCGACTTCCGCCAGAGTAATCGGTTATCGGCGTCCTTGGTCAGAGCCTCCAGACGCGGGGCGGATGCTTGCCGATAAATTTGCGATGTAACCATGAGCCGGTGCATGGCCTTGAGGGACCAGCCTTGACGAATTAACTCGGAGGCCAACCAGTCGAGTAGTTCTGGGTGACTAGGTCGACCGCCGTTGAAGCCGAAATCGCTCGGAGTGTCGACGAGGCCGATACCGAAGTGATGATGCCAAAGTCGATTGATGATTACTCGGGCGAAAAGCGGATTACGTTCGGCAGTCATCCACCGCGCCAGCTCCCGCCGCCGTTCCACGTCCGACGCGTCTGGTTTCAACCGTGTCGGTCCAGCAAGCATCTCAAGAGCGCGGGGGACTTCGGGAGCGGTCGGCTCTCCTTTGGCTATGACGTTACCGCGATGCAGGACATGCGTTATTCCGGTGGGTAGTGAGTTCACCGCGTACATCTTGCGAACTGCTCGTCTCTCTAATCCATCCGCCTCAGCACGAGCCGATTCCGCTTCCGCTATCAGTGTTTTGTGCCGAGTTCGTTGTTCGTCCGTGAACTGGGCGACGATCTTCTCCAATGGAACTTCAATGGACGCCATCAAGGCACGGTCGTAAAGTCGAGCGCGGGTGATGGTGCCCGATAACATGCGGTTTGCTCCGACAGGAGTGTGCCGCAGTCCAAACACCATTTGAGGATCGCGAAATAATACCGGAGTCGTGCGGTAACTTGTTCCATACGGTTGGCCGTTGCGATAGGCCATTCGGCGGCGGCAGGTTCTTCCTCGCCGCCGAAAGATTTCGTTCGGCGAAAATGATCGCTGCCGGCCATCCAGCGGCGAGGTTGTTGTTCGCCGAAGACAATGGCGTCGAAGGTGCTGCCGTCAGGCGTCTGCATACTCATCACTCCGCCTCCACGTTGGTCGAGGTCGCGGAGTCGTACCCACACTTCCAGGGTCTTTTCGCGAAAAAGCCCTTTAAGCGGTACAGTCAAATAACCGGTCTTGCCGTCCAGATGTAATCCCTCGGCATCGCGTCGCGCGCCGCCGTGTATTCTGCCTTTGATTTGGCCTGTTTCATCGTCGAGGCTACGGCGGAAGTCCCAGGCGATCAGCGGTCGCGGTTTTTCTCCCTTGCCTGTAGCGAGCAGCTTTTCGCGAATTGGTTTTTCGAGTGTTTCCAAGGCTCGGCGTGCTTCGGCTTCGCGCTGACGTAGTTGGGCAATGTCGCGGCGGGGGCCATCGTTTACCGTAAGTTCACCGTGGCCGACACCTGCCAGAGCGGAAGCGAGGCGATAATAGTCTTTTTGGTGGATAGGGTCGAACTTGTGCTCGTGACAACGAGCACATTGGAAGGTTAGCCCGAGGAAGACCTGAGCGACGGTGCCGGTGATGTCTTCGAGTTCATCTTGTCTCATACTCGCCCGCATCGTCTCCACAACGGGGACTACTATGTCGTGCGCTCCTGCCACGAGAAAGCCTGTTGCGGCTATTTCTTCAGGCTGGAGAATGTCGGCGGCTAATTGTAATCGGGCGAATTGGTCGTAGGGTAGGTCGGCATTTAGCGCGTTGATCACCCAATCGCGATAGGGCCAAGCGGAGAATCGAGGCAGATCGCGTTCAAAGCCGTCGCTCTCGCCGTAACGAGCGATGTCGAGCCAGTGGCGTGCCCAGCGTTCGCCAAAGCGCGGACTGGCGAGCAATCGATTCACGAGACGCTCATAAGCATCAGGACGGTGGTCGTCAAGAAAGGCACGAACTTCATCGGGGGTTGGCGGCAGGCCTATCAGGTCAAAAGTTACCCGGCGAATGAGTGTGCGGCGGTCAGCTTCGGGGGATGGTTGCAGTCGTGCGGCTTGTAGGCGATGGAGCCAAAACTGGTCGAGGGGGTTGGTTGCACCGGTCGTAGCTCCGGGGACCGGCACGGGGCGAACTGGTTGCAACGACCACCAGTCACGACCAGCTCGGTTGCGGGTGGTAAAGGCAAAGGGGTCGATGGGATCGGTCCCCCACTTCGCTCCCGAGGCAATCCACCGACGCAGTAACTCCCGTTCGTCGGCTGGTAGTGGTTTGTTTGGCGGCATCTCGTCGGACAGTACCCGTTCCATGGCGCGAGCCATAGTTCGCGGTGGTTTCACCCGGCTAAGGTCGAATTTGGCCTCCGGTGCGGTCGATCCGTGACAATCCAGACAACGTCGGGCTAAAAGCGGTGCAATCTGCTTGTCGAAGTCGATGACCTCGGGCGGGCCGGCGGCAAACAGAAGCAGAAGGATTGACGGCATGATGGTTTTCCGGCAGGGTGATGAATATCATCGTGTCGAGCGATGACAGAAATGACAAGAGGAATCAAGGTTTAAGTGGTTCTGTTAACCGCCGGACCAGTTCTTCGACGACCCCGAAGTTTGGACCCGACACGTTGAGTATTTCACTGCGGTCGTGCGGTTTTTCGTACAACTCTGGGGTACCTTTATGCGGCAGACGCAGAAACCAAGTGGGCGTGCGGATTGCTCTTTCGCTTTCAGTTGACATGATAATCGCATCGCGAGGCGGTAGCGGCGCCAGTAGATCGACCCCAGGCCACGCAATCCCAAAACGAGCGGCAATGGTCGGCCCAAGATCGAACGTTGAGGTTAATTCCCCTACTCGTGCGCCCCCGTGCAGGCCGGGGCCGACAGCAATGAGCGGTACATGTACCAGTTCAGCATACAGTCCGCCGCCGGGGCCAACGTGGCCATGTTCGCCCAAAGGTAGACCCTGGTCGGAGGCGACCATCAAGGTCACGTCATCAGGAAGGCCGTCAAGTAACTCGCCCATGACCGCGTCGAACTGAGTAACAGCGGCGGCATAGGTTGACTGAATGCCGAGGAATAATCGATCGTCATTGACATCAATCGCTCCCGTGGGTGGAGAGAGAATCGGTTCGAGGATTTCCTCTTCGGGTAACAGTTCCAGTCCCTCGTCTTCGTTGTCGTTCTCGTCGTCGTCGAGATCCTTTTCTTCGTCGTCGAGTTCCTCGTCGTCCTCGATTAATTCCTCCCCGGCGGGTGTTGGTGTGAAGACGGCGTCCAGAAATTGTTGTGCGATACGCCAAGGCGGGAGTAACGAAGCAAACTCGACGACCAGTAACCCATCTAGTGACCGCAACGCTTTTCGAGCCACCGCCAGTGTACGCTCGGTGCCGTCATATTCCTCCGCTGTTGGTGATCCAGCCAGCCTGCCACGCGATGTGTCACGAATGAACCGAGTGGAAACGCCGGCATCACGAAGCGCATCGAGAAACGATGAATCGAGCAACGGCGTACCCGGTCGAGAACTATATTGACGATCGAAAACCACTCCTGCTTCAGCGAGTAAATCGAAGTTCGGCGTATCGATCCATCTATTACCGTAGGGACCGATGAGAGCAGGTTGTAGGCCACGAGGAATGAGAAGCAAGGTTTTCATGAGATTGGCTCGGGGATAACTAATTATATTGAGTGTTATATGGGTTGCATGAAATTAAACCGAGGAGCGAATAGAACGGAGCTTCTACTTCACTAATATTCTTTAGATGGTTTCGGAATCTACCTGCTGAATGGTTGCCATGAAGCGAATCAGAATGAAAACTTTTGGCCGTATCGTTGCTCGTGTTATGGAGACATTGCCGGAGACGTTCGTGCCTTATCTAGATAACGTCGTTGTCGATGTTGAACCCGAACCCGATTACGAAACCCTAAAAAATTTGGGGCTATCCGATCAGGAAATCGATGAGGGCGAAACACTGTTTGGACTTTTTGTGCCTATGTCGATTCCAGCAGAAGACCTTTCGGAAGCTGAGGATGTGCCGCATAGGCTGATAATTTACAAACGCCCGTTGGAGGACGAATTTCCCGAACGTCGTCGATTTGTAACCGAAGTGCGTAAAACGGTGATCCATGAACTAGCCCACCACTTCGGTTGGACGGACGAAGAGTTGGAAAAGTTCGACGATACAACAGACCCATTTAGGGATGGGCTAATCGACGAACTGGAAGCCCTCATCGACGCCGATCGTTAATCGCATTGAGGGAGGGCTTCCATTAATACTGTTATCGATCCACCGGTACGCTTCGTGCTTTCCAGATGTGTTCGGCATAGCCCCGGATTGTGCGGTCGCTGCTGAAGCGACCTGAAGCGGCGACGTTAAGTACCGCTTTGCGTGTCCAAGCTTCCGGGTCTATGTACAAAGCGTTGACTGCATTTTGGGCCTTGACATAGCTTGTGAGGTCGGCCAAGTGCATGTAGTAGTCACCGCGCGTCAGCAAAACATCGCGGATGGGCAAGAAGATACCTTTTTCGTAAGGGCTGAAGTGGTCGTTGAAAATCAGATCTACAGCCGCTCGTGTTTCAGGGTCGTTATGATAGTGCCACCAAGGGCTATACCAGTTACGACTGTGAGCAACCTGATCGGCATTCAGTCCGAACATAAAGAAATTATCTTCGCCCGCCTCTCGGGCCATCTCGATAGTCGCCCCATCGCGAGTGCCGATGGTCAAGGCTCCGTTCATCATGAACTTCATGTTGCCTGTCCCGCTCGCTTCATACCCTGCGGTGCTGATTTGCTCCGATAGGTCGGTCGCCGGGATAAGGCGTTCAGCCAGCGTGACGGAATAATTCGGCAGAAACATTACCTTGAGCCGTCCGCGTACAGAAGGATCTCGGTCGATGACGGCAGAAATATTGTTGATAAGTTTAATGATGAGTTTGGCCAGGGTATAGGCAGGAGCTGCTTTGCCCGCGAAGAAGATGACACGCGGAGGTACACGCAGACTGGGGTCGTGCCGCAATCGGTTATACAACACCACCACATGGAGTGCATTTAATAGTTGACGTTTGTATTCGTGGATGCGTTTAATTTGACTGTCAAATATGGCATCGGGTTCCAGCTTGGGGCCACCTTGTGCCCGTAACCAGTCGATAAATTTCGTCTTGGCCTTTCGTTTGGCCGCTCGGAACTGTTGACGAAACGCACCGTCCTCCGCAAGCGGCTTCAATTGCTCGAGATCCTCTAAGTGTGTGATCCACTTGCCGCCGATCGTCTCGCCGATGAGGGCGGACAAATCAGGATTGGCCATCAATAGCCAGCGGCGCGGGGTGACGCCGTTGGTCTGATTGCCGAACCGTTCGGGGAACATTTCAGCAAAATCGCGTACAACCCGAGTCCGCAGTAACTCGCTGTGAATCTCGGCGACGCCATTGGTGCTGTGCGTTCCTAAGATGGCCAGATTAGCCATACGAACCTTGCGTTCGGGGCTTTCTTCGATGATGCTCATCCGTTCGTGGCGGGCATGTTCATCGGGATAACGTCGGCGCACCTCGTCCATGAATCGAGCGTTAATCCCATAAATAATCTCAAGATGACGAGGTAAAAACCACTCGAAGAAACGCACTTGCCATTTTTCCAACGCTTCGGGCAAAAGTGTGTGATTGGTGTAGGCCAGTGTCCGTCTCGTGATGTCCCAAGCATCGTCCCAGTTCAACCTCGCATGATCTAACAAATGCCGCATAAGTTCCGCGACGGCCAAGGCTGGATGCGTATCATTAAGTTGAATTGCTACTTTGTCTGGTAACGTGCGCCAGTCATCGTTATAACGCCGGAATCGTTTGAGAATATCATCAATAGAGCATGCAACCAGGAAATATTCTTGTACAAATCGCAGCCCTTGCCCGACGGCTGTCGAATCATCCGGGTAGAGCACACGAGTGAGGTTCTCGGCCAACACTTTGTCGTGTACCGCACCGAAGAAGTCACCGCTGTTGAACTCGTCGAGGTCGAAGAAATCGCTCGCGGAACCGCTCCATAGGCGCAACGTGTTGATCGTTCGTCCGCCGTAGCCTACGACCGGTCGGTCGAAGGGGGTACCGACGATTGTCATGGGTTGTCCGACCCGGATCTTGATGTCACCGGAACTCATTAACGCGCCGGAACCAATACGCAGGTCAATTTTTTCGTTCGGCCGGGCGATTTCCCATGGATCGGGTAGGCGTAGCCAATTGTCGGGACTTTCGACCTGAAAACCGTGTTTGATGTCTTGGCGGAAGATGCCGTACTCGTAACGCAACCCATATCCCATCGCGGGAATCTGGAGAGTGGCCATCGAATCGATAAAGCAGGCGGCCAGCCGTCCTAATCCACCATTCCCCAACCCTGCATCGGGTTCTTGATCGGCCAATTCTGCCAGATCGAGACCGGAATGTTCAATCAGTTCGCGAACGAGTGGTTCGGCCATCAGATTTATAAGGTTATTCGAGAGGGATCGACCGATGAGAAATTCCATGGAGAGATAGTAGACGCGTTTGGGATTGGCTTCGTCGTGGGTGCGGTTGGTCTTTATCCATCTTTCTGTCAGTAGATCACGTAGAACACGTGCGACCGCTTCAAATCGCTCGCGTGGACCCGCTTGACGCGGGTCAAGAACGTGATCGAAAGCCAAATGACGCTCGTAGAGGGCGCGAGGGTCGTTGAGTCTGAGGGATTCTGAGCTATCACGCTCTAGTTTGGGGTGGCTCACGGGTGAACTCCTTCGGCTATCCGAGCATCATCCTGAAGTCACGGTTATATTGTACTCAAGCAGGCAGGTGGCTGTAGTCCCCTGGAAGCTTTGCACTAGTCACGCTACCGCGACTTGGCAGCGCATGACAACCCAGGGGTGTTCAACCCTTCTTTCGGTAGTGATCGGTTGATTGTCCTGTAATCTTGACGAACGCTTCGCGAATCTGTGCCTGAGCAGAGCTGAGGCTAAATCCCGTTCCACCCCCTTTGATACCTAAGACGAAATAACCCGCACGATTATCACCTAGAGCGTGCGCCAAGCGGTCGTCGGGTTGATAGCCTACATTTGCGATGATTCTTTCAACCTCCAAAGGGGCAGCATCACCAGTAAATCGGACAACGAAGCCGGCGTCTTTCCCTTTGGATTCGATAGCCTCGATTGGTGAAGCGTTGCGAAATTCGACGTTTCCTTCGCCGCGAGTCGCAAGGGTGTTGGCACGTGCGGCAATCAGGTCGCGTTCTCGAAGAGGATCGCTCATCGGCCTTTTGAGCGGCGTGCTGTTTGAACTACGCGTTGCCCAGGTGATCCACGTCCCCGGATATTTTGCCGCCAGAGTTGCCAAAAGGCATACACTCGTCGCGGCCGACATCCCGGCCCCGACAACCAGTATGTTGCGGTCGGCGTAGTGTTTCTCGCGAGTACCGAGAACATCCTCCAAACCCCAGGCAATTTGATCGCGGACGCCAAATTCACCTATCGCAGGAATACCTCCTTCGCCCAGGTGACGAGGGTTATGATAACTGCCCGTGCAATCGATAACGAAGTCAGCTTCATCGACGCGTTCCTTACCATCAGGCCCGCGCACCAACAATCGAAAGCGTGACCGCCCCCGACCGACTCTTAGAACGACATTTTTGGTTTGCAGACGACTAGCGAGTGGTGATTGAGTTACCAGTGGTATGAGATAGGTATCGCGAAATTCACGGCCGGTCATTAAATCACTATCATTGGGAAGCACAGAACGCGGTCTAGCAGTGAGCAGCGCCGCACGACCGAGCGGGCTGATATTTTGCCCCCACGGCGTGAAAAGTTTGACGTGCCCCCAGGCGTTGAAGTGTTCGCCGATTTCTCCGCGTTCGTAAACACTGAAAGGTAAACCAACCGCTTCAGCATAAAGTGCGGTTTCTAGTCCGACCGGTCCGGCTCCGAGGATAGCGAGATGTGAATCGGGACGAGTCATGTCGCGGAATCCTCCCGATAAAAACGATATTTAATCGAATCAAATGATGAATACATGGAAAAATACATACTATTTCTTATTCAGACATGTAGATTATAATAACCCTAATAATGCGAGTGGTAAGATTTATCATAATTAGGCGAGCTTTCAATTGTCATCCGGAGGATGATGATTATGGAGCAAGATTCAAATCCTTCATTTTTTTTTGTCGGATGTACTGCCAGCGTGTCTGCCATTCCTTTGGGCTTAAAAAACTTAATCCTCCTTCTTCGTGAACGCGACGAAAACTTACTATTTCCGCCCAGATGATGAGATCGTCGATAGACCAATCACCTAGATTCGCTCGCAATTCCGGCAATCGTACAACTAAGGAACGTATATGTCCGCCGATGAAAAGCCAACGGCTATCCGGGCTAATTTGGAAAGACTGTAAGGTATTGCTTCTGTAGGTATCTGGATTTGAACTGTGGTTCACCATTTGAATGGGCCGGCCATCGCGACAGTCCCAGAAAGTGATGGAAGCGTCAAGGCCAACAGTGATCACCCAACGGCCATCAGGAGAGAACGTGCCTGAGCTATGCCGACTTGGACGAAGGGGCGGTCCAACCATCTTTGCTGTTTGAATATTCCAGATGCGAAGAAGCCCATCTTTGCTGTCTGTGATTAATCGTTCGCCGTCAGGACTGAAGCCCATTGGCCAAGTCCAGCTGGGGTGAGGGAGTTCTAAAGGGATTTGGCGACCTGATTCAATATCCCAAAACTCAAGTGAATGAATGATATTCGCCCCACAGGCAAGTAAACCTTTGGGTGAGTACGACCACATACTGTACGGGTGACTTGTTTTGGACGTTATGCGACGTATCACTTTGCCGGTGACACTATCGAGAACAGCGAAATGACCCGTATTTGACCCAAGAGCAATGATTTCGCTACCATCCTTATGGAAAACTACTTCCTTAACAGCGAAAGCTAAATCAGTTTGCCAACATTTTTTCCCGATACCACCATCAATCAATACCAATTTATCTGGCGTACAGTGTACTAGATAGGATGACTTTGTTGGATGGCAAATAATTTTATTTGCAGCGCTCGGCAGTCGAATGCGAGGGAAGCATGGTTCATTTTTTCTTGTCTCGAATAATGTAACAAAAAAATCTTTATCAATAGAAGTGATACATGCGATATGTTTCCCATCAATGCTGAAGCAGGCGTATTCAAGCGATCCTTGTGGTGCTAGTATCATATCAGGAGGAGAATTTGGTTTCAAGGATTGTATAAAGGCGTATTTGCCGCGGTAGCTTACGAGTAGATGCTCTCGATCAGGACTAAATTCACCTCGACAAATTCCTTCTTTATGAGGAAAGCAGAGAAAAGGACCGTTATCTGGGGGTAATCTCCATGCGCGTATTCTGTGGTCGACGGACTCTGCGATCACAGTTTGCGAATCGGCACTCAAGCGAGCGTTGACAAAACCTGTATGATCAGCCGCTACGACTTTCAAAGTTTCGCCTGTGTTTGAATCGAGTAAGCGAACGGAAGGGTAGGGGTGTTCTCCCGACCTTATTACTCGGTAGCCATTATTCGAAAACTGGACATTCATTGAATATTTGGGCAAACGCCATAACTCTTGGTCTGAGTTAACATGGTGCAGAGCGGTGTTCCAACCTCCGTGAGAAAGAAGAACAGAGCTTCCATCAGGGTAAATATCATAACTTTTTAGAAGTGGGCACTTCCAGGACTTAAGTCGAGTAATTTTCCCTATTTCCCAACAATTAACCAATTCTCCATCCCAGTTGATCAGACGGTTACTGTCTTGGCTGAATTTCGGTAACACGGTTGTCCACATCCCGTCGTTCAGAATTCTTTGTGGTCCACTAAGCAATTGAATCGGTTTGTCTTTCAGTAAATACACTGTGAAAAAGTGACTTTCAAAGGTAACCACAAAATGTTGCCCATCGGGAGTGAACGTAACCATTACGATTTTACTGGGAAGTTTGTCGCCTTCAACAACTACACAGTCAGATGACTCATGCCAGAAATACATTTTTTGATCTGCAATACAAAGCAATTTTTGACCATCAGGGCAGAACACGAGCATTGAAGCCGGGGCGGGTAGTGAGAACTGTTTAAGAATTTTCATCTCAGGAAACGAACATAAAAAAACGATACCTTCGTCGTTACCTACTGCGATTTGCTTTCCATCGGGCGACCAGTGTACCGCCTGGAGTTTACCCAAGGCTGGTGGCAACTGAAATGGCTGTTCTTCTTGGAGATCCCATATCGTGTCAGGTTTCGATTGTACAAAAGTTTTGATGATCAGATAGCGATTTTCGGGGTGGAGATAAGAATCGATTTGGGGGCGATCCAAAGGCGGTAGAGCGGCCACAGGGCGACTGACGAGATTGGCCCAGGATCGTATACGGATATAGGAAGCTTCCGAGCGGAGCGGGTCGTCAGATGCGCTTCGTGCCGCTTGGCAAAACCACAGGAAAGCCTCAGCATGTTCACTCTGTTGAGCAGCCTGGAGTCCCTGATCGGTGTACAAATCGGACAAGGTCCACCGCGATCGTCGTTCATTATCTTTGGCGTTTTGTTCGGAAATGCGGGCTGCGCTTGCCTGATTTTTGGCCTGTTTTTCGTTGAATTCAGCGACGAGAGCGTTTCCCGCCGCCAGTGCCGCAAAGCAAATTGACGAAATGGTACCTATCAGCATCGATGAGAAGACAGCTAAAATTAACAAGGTTATTGCGAGATGACGCCTTATCCACATCCATCCGCGCTCGAGCGTACCGACTTGTCGTGCCTGGATGGGGCTACCCGTCAAAAAACGGTCAAGATCGGCAGCCAAAGCTTCGGCAGTAGCATAACGTTTGTTCGGCTGCTTGCGAAGACAACACAGACAAATAGTTTCGAGATCACGTGGTATGTTTGGTTGCAACACCCGCGGAGCAATCGGTTCGCTTACTCGTACTTGTTGTAGTGTGTCTAAGGCATTGATTGATTGAAAAGGTGGTCTTCCCGTAAGCATTTCGTAAAGGATCGATCCCAAGGCGTAGATGTCGCAGGCAGGACCAATAGTTTTGAGATTACCCTGCACTTGTTCGGGAGCCATGTATTCAGGAGTTCCTAGTAAGTCGCCGTTATTAGTTTGTGCGCCGGACTGATCAAGTCGTTTGGCTAACCCGAAATCGGTAATCTTGGCGTAGGGTTTGTTGGTAATTGCGGAAATATCACGGTCGGATGGCAAGTTGCCACCCTTGGGTGGATGAACCAAGATGACGTTGGAGGGTTTCAAATCGCGATGGATCACGCCGCGTTCATGGGCGTGTTGCATCGCTCGCGCCAAACTCGCAATCAGTGCGGCCGTCATCCGAGGAGCTTGCGGTTTTGCCTTTAGCCATTCGGCCAGAGAACCTCCTTCTAAAAATTCGAGTACGAGAAAAGGGATGCCGTCATATTCGCCGATCTCATAGATCTGGACGATGCCCGGATGCTGCAAGTGGGCAACGGCCTCTGCTTCGATACGAAAGCGAGCCAAGCGGTCGGGGCGTCGACTATGAATCAATTTCAGTGTTACTGCTCGGTTAAGGGTTAAATCTCGGCCCTTGTACACGATCCCCATTCCACCTTCACCGATGATTTCGAGCGTTTCGTAGCCCGGTAGTTTTGGAGTACTCCAGGTCGAATGAAGTGTCGGATTGTTCGAAGAGGTTGGAGGTTCAGATAATAAGTTATCGTTCGCGACTAAAAAGCAATTTTGCGTTGGCCCGTCCGGTGAATAGCCGGCAAGTCGTCGAAGTAAAATAATATCACCATCGAGCTGCTCGATGTCGAAATGGTCGAGTTTCTCTTGGCAATGTGCGCAATTGAGAATGTGATCGGCAACCGGATCGATGGATAGACTTTCCAACTTACCAAGATTAAAAGCTCTCAATTCTTGGTCCGAGGGGCAATTATTTCTCGGTATCATAATTCAATTCTCAGAGAATTCAGTAGGTCTTTCGCTTAACTCTATCCTATAATTAGGCTATGATTTGTGACCGTCTGGCGACAGGCAACATCGCTATGTAAGGCTACTGTGTTTGTCTAGCGAGGAAGTTTTGGTTAATCGAACTACTCCTATCAGTTTGCTTGAGCAGGTCAGGCGAAATGATCAAAATGCCTGGAGACGATTCGTTCACCTTTACTCCCCACTGATCTACCATTGGTGTCGTCGTTGGCAAGTCAATAGGGGTGACATCGAAGATGTAATGCAGGAAGTTTTTCGTGGCGTAGCGATGAACATAAAAACATATCGCCGCGAGTCGGATCAAGGGACCATGCCTTTCCGCTATTGGCTGGCAGGAGTGACACGCAACAAATTGATTGACTATCATCGTCAGCGTGGTGTCGTGATGCCAGCGGTGGGAGGGTCGGATTTTCTTCGTTGGCTGTACCAGGATGTACCGCAACCCGCGATTCCTGATGATGAAGCAGATATTTCAGCACTCGAAGCGGTTTATCTTCGTGCTTTAGATATAATCCGAGTCGATTTCGAGCAACGCACCTGGCAAGCTTTTTGGCGGACTGCTGTTGATGGACTTTCTGCTGCGGAAGCTGCAGTGGAGTTGCAAATGAATGTTGCATCTGTACGTAAAGCCAAATCCCGAGTTTTGCATCGGCTTCGGGAAATTATGGACTCGGAATCAACAGATACCTCTTTGGAGTGAATTATCTAAAATTGGGGAGAAAATCTCTACAACTCTTGAAAGATACGAAAACGAAAAAATAATTTCACGAGATTGACAAGTGCGCGGCACTGGATTCGAACCAGTGACTTCAACCGTGTGAGGATTGCACTCTACCGCTGAGTTAGCCGCGCTTAATACGTTGAATTCTATCAACGTATTTTAACGATAGCGATTAATAGACAATTTGTCAAGCTTTCGGAGGCGTTACGGTTGTTGGGCTATCCTCAAATTTCGGGGCCGTCGTCACCATCCTCTGAGGTGGCTTGGGCGACTCAATCGGAGCAGATGGCGGTGGGGCCGATGTCGTGGCCGAACCGTCTAATTCGTCTTCTAGACCTCGCATACCCTTCTTGAATTCCACAATACCCTTACCGAGGTAACGTCCTACTTCAGGTAGTTTCCGGCCAAACAGCAATACGCCGATGACCAGGATAATGATCATTTCCTGCATACCCAGTCCGAACATAAGCCCTCCCCTTTGCAGCTGATTCGACTCTGAAATTTCAATGTTTACTCAAACAATTATCACATCAACGCCCCAACGTGTTGCTATCTAAGCTATCGGCTTCTTTCTTGAATTCCAAGTAAGATTTACCTAGCCAGCCCATCACAATGGGAAGACGGTTTCCGAAAAGAAATAACCCAAGGATTAGGACGAAAATAATCTCAAGTAGACCAAGTCCTAACATGGGAGTACTCCATCGGTGAAGTATAATTATACCTCGAATGTGACAACGTCATAAGGAGGGGTCGGAACTACGACGCCCTGCGGGGGTGCCCGAATCTATCGGGACATCATTTATTATAACGTATTCCCCATGACTCTGACAATGACATCGTTACGACATTTTCCCCTAAAAGTGTCTAGACGACCGGTTTTCCGGTCCCCTTTACGATTCTACTCGGTTTTTCTAT